>NZ_JBFPKG010000021.1:0-121313 GCF_040948665.1 Paraburkholderia sp. BR14320 | reverse complement strand
ACCCAGCGGTCTGCCATGTGTCGAGTGTCGCCAGCGCCTTCGGATGCAGCGCGCGGACGTCGGCGGCGCGCAGGAAGTCGGCTTGCGCGAGTGCTTGCGCGAGCGCTCGGAGCGCCGTCGCGCGGGCCGGCAACGCGTCAGGCAACGCCGTGCGGCCCTCGGCCGTCAACCGATAACGCTCTTCCAGCGCGAACAGCCGCGACCAGCGCGACGCGTCGCGCAGCGCCTGCGGCAGCGCGGGCAACGCCACTTCGCCGAGACCGCGTTGATAGTAGTCCGCGGCGAACGCGGCGAGTGCAAGCCAATGTGCCGACACCGGCGGACACGACGAGCAGACCTTATCCACATCCCGCAGGCGTTCGGCGGGCACCTCGCTGTGGGCGGCCACTTCGCAGATCAGCCCCACCACGTGCCGTTTGCCGAACGGAACGCTGACGAGCGTGCCCACGACAGGCGCCTCGGATGTGCCGCAGCGATAGTCGAACAGGGTCGGCAGCGGATGATCGAGGGCGACGCGGACGAACACTTCGTTCACTCGGCGAGGCGCTGCGGACGAGCGGGCACGATGCCATATCGCGGCGCGGGGTGGCTCGCGCGGGACACGAACCCGTCGAAGTTAAAGTAAAACCTTAATTTCACCGCTAAGTTTTGGATTCGGCTGAACAATTGCGCTCGGCTCGTGGCCCTGTGGATAACTTTGTTGAGAACTTCGCTTCGACGGGCCGCAAACGGCGTGGCGACGGCCTTGTGTGGGATTCCGCACATTTCATCCCGCTCCCCGCAAAGCCTTGCCCGACAAGGCTCAGATCAAATGAACCGGGTATGTGCAAGGGTCTGGCCACGATTAAACCCTCTACTGCGCCGCAGCGTGCGAAGTGTGCATAAGTCTACCCTTGACTTTCGTAAGACCCCCATCTGACGGCCTCTTCGCGGAACTACGGTCCTTAGACCCAGAGCCCAATTCGCTGCAACGCAACACGAAACGGTAACGATTACAGTCTCACGCGGGCGTATGTGCACCACTACGGATAGCGCGGCTGTGACGATGCACTTCGTCGACCAGCTCGGCAACATGCTCCGGTGGTGTGAACTGCGAAATGCCGTGACCCAGATTGAAAACGTGGCCGGGATGATTGCCGAAGCTGTCGAGCACCGCGCGCGCTTCTATGCGGATCGCGGCAGGCGGTGCAAACAGCACCGACGGATCGATGTTGCCCTGAAGAGCCACCTTGCCACCAACACGCTCGCGCGCCTTGCCGAGGTTCACGGTCCAGTCGAGGCCCACCGCGTCCACACCGCTCGCGGCGATGTCGTCAAGCCACAGGCCACCGCCCTTCGTGAAGGCGATCACGGGCACTTTTTCGCCGTCGTGCTCGCGCTTCAGTTGACTGACCACCTGCTCGATGTAGCGCAACGAAAAGCGCTGATAGACGCCATCGGCGAGCGCTCCGCCCCATGTGTCGAAAATCATCACTGCCTGCGCGCCGGCTTCGATCTGCGCGTTCAGATATGCCGCGACCGAGCGCGCGTTGATGTCGAGAATCCGCTGAAGCAGATCGGGACGCGCGTACAGCATCGATTTGACCGTGCGAAAGTCCGCCGAGCCGCCGCCTTCGACCATGTAGCACGCGAGCGTCCACGGACTGCCCGAGAAGCCGATCAACGGTACGCGTTGCCGGCCTTGGGCGTCCTTCAGCGCCGTGCGGATTTCGCGCACGGCGTCGGTCACGTAGCGCAGTGTGGCGTCGATGTCGGGCACCGCGAGGCGCGCGACGTCGTCTTCAGTGCGCACCGGACGGGCAAATTTCGGCCCCTCACCGTTGACGAAATCGAGGCCGAGGCCCATCGCGTCAGGCACGGTCAGGATGTCGGAGAACAGGATCGCGGCGTCGAGCGGATACCGATCGAGCGGCTGCAGCGTGACTTCCGTCGCGAAAGCCGGATTCTTCGCAAGACCGAGGAAACTGCCCGCGCGCCCACGCGTGGCGTTGTATTCCGGCAGATAGCGGCCAGCTTGCCGCATCAGCCAGATCGGCGTGTAGTCGGTGGGCTGGCGCAGCAGCGCGCGCAGGAAAGTGTCGTTCAGGAGTTGATGGGCCACGTTGCGTGCGACTGGAGAGCTGAGGGCAAAGGAGCATTTTACCGGAGGCGGCCTCGGACATCGCGCATCGCGGGGCAATCGATGTTGCGACGGCGCGTCGTGGGAAGCGGGCGGAGTGCAGCTCGGGCGCACCTCCGCCCGCTGCCGTGCGCCACTGCGTGCACTGCTACCGGCTCGTTGTCTTCTGCTGCCCGACTCACCCTGGCTGAACGGCCGATGTTCAAGCCCGCGCTGCCAAGCTACTATCCCACAGCTTTACCGATGAATTACACACTACACACCATAGGAGACTGGATGAAGAAGGCAGCACTCGCAATGCTCGGCGCGCTCGCCGGCGTCCTGATGCATGTCGGCATGGCCAACGCCCAAAGCGCCGCGGCCGCGCCGTCCCGGCTCGACGACATCATCAGCCGCGGCACGATACGCGCCTGCACTACCGGTGACTACAAGCCGTACTCGTTCTACAAAGGCGATGGCCAGTTCGAGGGCATCGATATCGACATGGCTGAGTCGCTCGCGAAGTCGCTCGGCGTGAAGGTCGACTTCGTCAAGACGTCGTGGTCGAACCTGATGAACGACTTCGTCGCGAAGTGCGACATCGGCATCGGCGGCGTGTCGCCGACGCTCGAGCGCCAGAAGCATGCGTTCTTCACTCAGGCTTACATGATCGACGGCAAGACGCCGATCGTCCGTTGCGACGATGTCAACAAATATCAGACGGTCGCGCAGATCGATCAACCGTCCACGCGAGTGATCGTCAACCCGGGTGGCACCAACGAGAAGTTCGCGAAGCAATACTTCACGCACGCGAACGTGACCGTTTATCCGGACAACGTGACGATCTTCAAGCAGATTCTCGCGGGCAAAGCGGACGTGATGGTGACGGATGCGTCGGAAACGCTGCTGCAGCAGAAGCTCAATCCCGGCCTATGCTCGGTGCATCCGGACAAGCCGTTCCAGTACGGCGAGAAGGCATGGCTGGTGCCGCGCGGCGACGTCGCGCTCCAGCAATACGTCGATCAATGGCTGCACCTCGCTCGAGCGACCGGCGAGTATCAGGCGATTGCGGACAAGTGGTTGAAGTAGGCCGACCGTGTCCGTGGCAAGCCGTCAACTGCTAACTGGGTTGCGGCAAGGGCGGCTTGTGCAGGGCTGAAGGTGTCGCATCGGCGAGGATGTAACGAGGGGCGACGTTGTGCGGCTGTAATAACTGCCGGATCAGCGCTATAAGGCTGACATGCGCGCCTTTTTATTAGTGGCGCAAGCGCCATCGCGTCGCTGCATTGCAGCGTTGATTTTCGCCGACTTGCGAGATATTTCGGAGCAGGGTCGTAGTACCTGTTTCACAAGAAGTCCGTCGGTCAAAAGCTGCAGATGCAACCATTTCCCGCGGATGAGTGACCGGATTTTTACTGCGATGTACGCCACGAGTGGCATCAAACCTGCGGCTTGAATTGCGTCGCAGGTATCGGCAAAAATTACCTTTCAACCGCTTTATTTTGGCAATAAATCCCGCAACGCCTTATCCGGCGGGCGTTACAACCTGAAACACTTTGTTACCGCCTTCGTAAGTTAATTCGCCCACAATGCCCTCAACGGTTTCAACACGGATGTGGCTGTGTGCGTGGTGTGAGCGGATACGATGCACTTGCCGGTCGGCGGTTGCCGAAGCCCTGTGAAGGGGGCATCCCTGCTGGGGCCGTAACCGACGCAGGGTCGTCGGCATGACCGTCCCATCATTGGTCTCCTCGCGCTAACCCCGTAGCGTGTGGTTTTTAGCGGGCTCCAGGCCCGCTTTTTTTTCGTCTGCTCAAACGTTTGCGCGCGACGAATCCTCGCCGCGCAACCCCAGTTCTACTCCTCACCTGTTGCTGGTGTTGGCTGCGAAGCGTGCCGCGGCAGCGTCATGCCGTCTTGTCCTCCCTGAGTTTCAATTCGCTGATCATGCTTTCACGCATCACGAATTTTTGTACCTTGCCGGTCACGGTCATGGGCAGTTCGTCGACGAAGCGGATATAGCGCGGCACCTTGTAGTGCGCAATCTGTCCCTGGCAGAACTGCTGGATTTCTTCTGCCGTTGCCTGTTCGCCCGTCCGCAGCACGATCCACGCGCATACTTCTTCGCCGTACCTGGTATCGGGCACGCCGAAGACCTGCACACTCTGGATCTTCGGGTGGCGGAACAGAAACTCCTCGATCTCGCGCGGATAGATGTTTTCGCCGCCGCGAATCAGCATGTCCTTCAGCCGGCCGACGATGTTGCAATAGCCTTCCGCGTCGAGCGTCGCCAGGTCGCCCGTATGCATCCAGCCGTCGACGATGCTCTCATGCGTCTTCGCTTCGTCGCCCCAGTAACCGAGCATCACCGAGTAGCCGCGCGTGCATAGCTCGCCGGTTTCGCCAACCGGGACGATATTGCCGAGCGGATCGACGATTTTCACTTCGAGGTGCGGCTGGATGCGCCCGACCGTCGTCGTGCGCTTGTCGAGCGGATCGGTCGTCGAGCTTTGGAACGACACCGGGCTGGTTTCCGTCATGCCATAGGCGATGGTGATCTCGCTCAGGTGCATCTTCGAGACGACCTTCTTCATCGTCTCGATCGGACACGGCGAGCCCGCCATGATGCCGGTGCGGAGCCGCGAGAAGTCGTGCGAGGCGAAGGTCGGATGGTCGAGTTCGGCGATGAACATCGTCGGCACGCCGTGCAGCGCGGTGCATTTTTCCTCGGCAGTCGCGGCGAGCGTCGCGGCCGGATCGAAGCCCTCGCCCGGGAACACCATGTTCGCCCCGACCGACACGCATGCGAGCACCGCCAGCACCATCCCGAAGCAGTGGTACAACGGCACTGGAATGCACAGGCCGTCCTGCTCGCTGAGCCGCATCGCCATCGCGATATAGCGCGCGTTGTTCACGACGTTGCGGTGCGTCAGCGTCGCGCCCTTCGGATTGCCCGTCGTGCCGCTGGTGAATTGGATGTTGATTGGTTCACGGCACGACAGCGTCGCGCCGATCGCATCGAGCCGGGCGGCGTCGAACGACGCACGGCCACGCTCGATCACGTCGGAAAAGCTCAGCATGCCTGGCGTCTCCGTGTCGCACATGCGGATCACGTAGCGCAGCTCCGGCAGCCGCGCGGCATGCAATTCGCCCGGCGGCTGCGTCGCGAGTTCGGGCGCAAGCTCCTGCAGCATCTCGAGGTACATCGACGTCTTGAAGCGCTCGGCGGTGATGATTGCATTGCAACCGACCTTGTTCAGCGCATATTCGAGCTCCGCGAGCCGGTACGCCGGATTGATATTGACGAGGATCGCGCCGATACGCGCGGTCGCGAACTGCGTCAGCAGCCACTCGACGCGGTTCGGTGACCAGATGCCGACACGATCGCCCTTCGCGATTCCGAGCGCGAGCAGCCCGGACGCGAGCACGTCCACTTCTTGCGCGAATTCGCTCCACGTCCAGCGAATGCGCTGCTCGCGAAACACCACGGCCGGTCGATCGGGAAAGCGCGCGGCGGTGTCGCGCAGAAACTCGCCGACGGTCGCTTCGCTCAACGGATTTTCAGTCGACCCGCGCACATACGACAGTCCATCCGCGGGTTCGATGAGCGCACCTTCACCCGAGCTATGCGTTGCCATGGTGTTGTCTCCGTGAGCGCAAGCGCGCTCTATTGAAATGAATTTGAAATCGATTGTGCACCCGCGAGTACCGGGCCGGCATCAAGTCTTACCCGCACCGCAGCGCCCCGACCAGCACCTATGTCTCCAACCTCGTGGATTTTGCCGACCTTTACGTAAACGTCAACCAGATATCAAAAAAAAGCAGCCGCGCGGGCTGCTTTCTTCTTCTACGTGCTGCTTTAGTGCTGGCCGCGCAGCTTGCGCAGACGCTGGATTGCCGCGAGCTGCGCCGTCGCGTATGCGAGCTCCGCCTGTGCGGTCGCGTACTCGAGGTTCGAGCCCGTGTTCTGCAGCGCCTCTTCCGCACGCTTGCGTGCGTCTTCGGCCTTGGCTTCGTCGAGATCCTTGCCGCGGATCGCGGTGTCGGCGAGAACCGTCACTGCGCCCGGCTGAACTTCGAGGATGCCGCCGGCGACGAAGACAAACTCTTCCTCGCCATTTTCAACTTCGATGCGCACCGCACCCGGACGGATCCGTGTGATGAGCGGCGTGTGGCCCGGCAGAATGCCGAGTTCACCCGCTTCGCCTGGCAGCGCGACGAACTTCGCCTGGCCCGAGAAGATTTCCTCTTCCGCACTGACGACGTCTACTTTAATGGTTGCCATATGTGTCGACTCCTGTCGACGAGAGTTAGCGCTTGGGTGCTGACTCCCGTCCCATGCAAGGCGGGTTGAGCGTAATCAGAGACGCCGGCTTTGCGCAACACTACCGTCTAGGCAGTCGTGATGCGCGAGGCCCGCGCCCGCTTCGTTACACCCGACCTTTACTGGATCTTCTTGGCCTTTTCGAAGGCTTCGTCGATCGTGCCGACCATGTAGAACGCTTGCTCCGGCAGGTGATCGCACTCGCCTTCAACGATCATCTTGAAGCCACGGATCGTTTCCTTCAGCGGCACGTACTTGCCCGGCGAACCCGTAAACACTTCAGCGACGTGGAACGGCTGCGACAGGAAACGCTGGATCTTACGAGCGCGCGCGACGGCGAGCTTGTCTTCCGGTGCGAGTTCGTCCATGCCCAGAATCGCAATAATGTCGCGCAGTTCCTTGTAGCGCTGCAGCGTTTGCTGCACGCCGCGGGTGATCGAGTAGTGCTCTTCGCCGATCACGTGCGGGTCGATCTGACGCGAGGTCGAATCGAGCGGGTCCACCGCGGGGTAGATACCGAGCGAAGCGATGTCACGCGACAGCACGACGGTTGCGTCCAGGTGGCCAAAGGTCGTCGCCGGCGACGGGTCGGTCAAGTCGTCCGCAGGGACGTACACGGCCTGAACCGACGTGATCGAGCCAGTCTTGGTCGACGTAATGCGCTCTTGCAGCTTACCCATTTCTTCAGCCAGCGTCGGCTGATAGCCCACTGCCGACGGCATGCGGCCGAGCAGTGCCGACACTTCGGTACCGGCCAGTGTGAAACGGTAGATGTTGTCGACGAAGAACAGCACGTCGAGGCCTTCGTCACGGAAGTGCTCGGCCATCGTCAGACCGGTCAGCGCGACGCGCAGACGGTTGCCCGGCGGCTCGTTCATCTGGCCGTACACCAGCGCGACCTTGTCGAGAACGTTCGAGTCCTTCATTTCATGATAGAAGTCGTTCCCTTCGCGGGTACGCTCGCCCACACCGGCGAACACGGAGTAACCGCCGTGTTCCTTCGCGATGTTGTTGATCAGTTCCATCATGTTCACGGTCTTGCCCACGCCGGCGCCACCGAACAGACCGACCTTACCGCCCTTCGCGAAAGGGCAGATCAGGTCGATAACCTTGATGCCGGTTTCGAGCAGCTCGGTCGACGGCGACAGTTGGTCGAACGCCGGAGCCTTCTGGTGGATCGCACGCGTGGTTTCGCTCGAGATCGGGCCGGCTTCGTCGATCGGACGGCCCAACACGTCCATGATACGGCCGAGCGTCGGCTTACCGACCGGCACGCTGATCGGATTACCCGTGTTCTTGACGATCGTGCCGCGGCGCAGACCGTCCGATGCACCCAGACAGATGGTACGGACCACGCCGTCGCCCAGCTGCTGCTGGACTTCGAGCGTCAGCTCCGAACCTTCGAGAATGAGCGCGTCGTAGATCTTCGGCATGGATTCACGCGGAAATTCCACGTCGATCACCGCGCCGATGCACTGTACGATCTTGCCTTCTACCAAAGCAGTAGTACTCATCGCTTTTCCTTTAGATACTCAATTCTTCACTCGCGCAAAGGCGCAGTTTCTCCGATGGGTGCGCCACTCGGGCGCACACGCAACGACCTGTCTGACCGAGGTCAGACGGCCGCCGCTCCACCGACGATTTCCGACAGTTCTTTCGTGATCGCGGCCTGGCGGCTCTTGTTGTAGACGAGCTGCAGATCGCTGATGACCGTCTTTGCGTTGTCCGAAGCGGCTTTCATCGCGACCATGCGGGCCGACTGCTCCGATGCCATGTTTTCCGCGACGGCCTGATAGACCAGCGCTTCGACATAACGCACCAGCAGTTCGTCCACCACTGCTTGCGCATCCGGCTCGTAGATGTAGTCCCACTGCGTGCTCGGCGTCGTACCGTCTTCTTCTGTGCGCTCGAACTGGTCCGCCGACAACGGCAGCAGCTGCTCGATCACCGGCTCCTGCTTCATCGTGTTGACGAAGCGCGTGTACGCGAGGTACACCGCCGAAATCTTGCCTTCCGAGAACAGGTCGAGCTGGACCTTCACCGCGCCGATCAGCTTTTCCAGATGCGGCGTATCACCCAGTTGCACGACGTTCGACACGACCTTCGCCTGCAGACGGTTCAGGAAGCCCAGACCCTTGCTGCCAATCGCGGTTGCCTCGATCGTCTTGCCCTGGCTTTCCAGTTCCTTGAACTTCTGCAGCGACGCGCGCAGCACGTTGGTGTTCATCCCGCCGCACAGACCTTTATCGGTCGTGACGAGGATGATGCCGGCCGCCTTCGCGCCTTCGTTCGACACCATGAACGGGTGACGATACTCCGGGTTCGCACGGCTCATGTGCGCGGCGATGTCGCGGACCTTGTCGGCATACGGGCGAGCAGCGCGCATGCGCTCCTGAGCGCGGCGCATCTTCGATGCGGCCACCATCTCCATCGCTTTTGTGATCTTGCGCGTGTTTTGCACGCTCTTGATCTTGCCGCGAATTTCCTTCATTCCAGCCATTGCTTGCTCCTTGATCGAAGCAGCGCGGGAGCATTCGCATGCGGCCCGCGCCGCTTCAAGGTCCGTTTATGCCTTGCGGATCACTCGCGGATCAATAAGCGCCGGACTTCTTGAAGTCTTTGACGGCCGTGTGCAGCAGGCCTTCGTCGTCCTTCGAGAGTTCCTTGGTATCTTCGATACGCTTGACCAGGTCAGCATGGCTCGACTTCAGGTGATCGCGCAGGCCCTTCTCGAACGGCAGGACTTGAGCAACTTCGAGGTCGTCGAGATAGCCGTTGTTCGCCGCGAACAGCGATACAGCCAGTTCCCACACTTGCAGCGGCTGATACTGCGGCTGCTTCAGCAGTTCGGTCACGCGGCGGCCGCGCTCGAGCTGCTTGCGGGTCGCTTCATCGAGGTCCGATGCGAACTGCGCGAACGCTGCGAGTTCACGGTACTGCGCGAGGTCGGTACGGATACCGCCCGACAGCTTCTTCACGACCTTCGTCTGAGCCGCGCCACCCACGCGCGACACCGACACGCCAGCGTTAATTGCCGGACGGATACCTGCGTTGAAGAGGTCGGTTTCAAGGAAGATCTGGCCGTCCGTAATCGAGATCACGTTCGTCGGAACGAATGCGGTCACGTCGCCTGCCTGCGTTTCGATGACCGGCAGCGCCGTCAGCGAACCGCTCTTGCCCTTCACTTCGCCGTTGGTGAACTTCTCGACGTACTCTTCCGAGACGCGAGCAGCACGCTCGAGCAGACGCGAGTGCAGATAGAACACGTCACCCGGGTAAGCTTCACGGCCCGGCGGGCGGCGCAGCAGCAGGGAGATCTGACGGTATGCCCAAGCCTGCTTGGTCAAGTCGTCGTAAACGATCAGCGCGTCCTGGCCGCGATCGCGGAAGTACTCGCCCATCGTGCAGCCGGCGTACGGCGCGAGGTATTGCATCGCGGCCGAATCCGAAGCCGAAGCGGCGACGACGATCGTATATTCGAGCGCGCCCGATTCTTCGAGCTTGCGCACCACGTTCATGATCGACGAAGCCTTCTGGCCGATCGCGACGTAGATACAAACGAGGTTCTTGCCCTTCTGGTTGATGATCGCGTCGACGGCGACTGCGGTCTTGCCGCACTGACGGTCGCCGATGATCAGCTCACGCTGGCCACGGCCGATCGGCACCATCGAGTCGATCGACTTCAGACCGGTTTGGACCGGTTCCGAAACCGACTTACGCCAAATCACGCCCGGTGCAATCTTTTCGATTGCGTCGGTCATCTTCGCATTGAGCGGGCCCTTGCCGTCGATCGGGTTGCCGAGCGCGTCGACCACACGGCCGAGCAGTTCCGGACCAACCGGCACTTCGAGAATGCGGCCCGTCGTCTTGACGATGTCGCCTTCCGAAATGTGTTCGTATTCACCCAGAATCACGGCGCCGACCGAGTCGCGCTCGAGGTTCAGTGCCAGACCGAAGGTATTGCCCGGGAATTCGAGCATTTCGCCCTGCATCACTTCCGACAGACCGTGAATACGCACGATACCGTCGGTCACGGAGATCACGGTGCCCTGGTTGCGAACGTCTGCGCTCGCTTCAAGGCCCTGGATCCGGCTCTTGATCAGCTCGCTGATCTCAGAGGGATTGAGTTGCATTATTCGCTCCTGATAGTCAATTCTGTTGCGTGCCAGCCGCTAAAGCGCGAAGCGCTTCAGGCCGTCAGGGCCGTTTGCATCCTGGCGAGCCGCGCGCGGACCGAGGTATCGAGCACTTCGTCGCCGACCGTCACGCGTACGCCGCCGATCAGCGACTGATCGACTTCGACCGTCGGCTTCAGCTTGCGCTTGAACTTGCGTTCGAGGCTTGCGACGAGTTCGTTCAACTGCGCACCTTCGAGCGGGAATGCGCTGACGACCAGCACATCCGCCGCCCCTTCGCGGGCGTTCTTCAACTCTTCGAACTGCGAGGCGATTTCCGGCAGCAGCTGCAGGCGATGGTTGTCCACCAGCATCTGCACCAGATTCTTCGCTTGCGCGTTGTCCTTGAGCGGCGACTTGACCGCGGCCAGCAGCAGATCGCTAACCTGGGCGCGGCTCACTTTCGGGCTCGATGCGATCGACAGCACATCGGGCAGACGCGCAACCTGTGCCAGCTCCTGCACGAGCGTGGACCAGGCGGCGATGTCACCAGCTTCGGCCACGCCAAACAGCGCTTCCGCGTACGGACGGGCGATGGTTGCAAGTTCGGCCATGATCAGAGCTCGGCTTTCAGTTGATTCAGCAGGTCAGCGTGGGCTGCCTGGTCGACTTCGCGCTTCAGGATCTGTTCAGCGCCCTTCACAGCGAGTGCAGCGACTTCGCCACGCAGCGCTTCGCGCGCCTTCACGACTTGCTGCTCCGCGTCGGCCTTCGCCTGCGCGATGATGCGGGCGGCTTCCACCTGAGCCTGAGCCTTGATTTCGTCGGCGACTGCGACAGCGCGCTTTTCAGCGTCCGCGATGCGTTGCTGGCCATCGTTGCGAGCCTGAGCCAATTCCTGGTCGACGCGCTTATGAGCGGCTTCGAGTTCCTGCTTGCCCTTTTCCGCGGCGGACAGACCGTCGGCGATCTTCTTCGCGCGCTCGTCGAGAGCGTTGATCAGCGGCGGCCACACGAATTTCATCGTGAACCACGCGAGGATCAGGAACACGACCATTTGCGCAAACAGGGTTGCGTTGAGATTCACGGTGTTTCCTTAAACGTTGCTTGTTCGGAAAGTGAAACGGCAAGGCGCTCATCGATTCTGCTCGATCAGCGCCCCAGTACCCGTTCCGCCCTGCGCCTTTACCTGTTATAGCTCAGGCGCAAACCTCCGAGGAACCTCAGCCTGCCAGCTTCGAGAGCAGCGGGTTCGCGAACGCAAACAGCATTGCCACACCAACGCCAATTAGGAACGCCGCATCGATCAGACCAGCCAGCAGGAACATCTTGGTTTGCAGCGGGTTCATCAGTTCCGGCTGACGGGCACATGCTTCGATGTACTTGCCGCCCATCAGACCGATACCGATACAGGCGCCGATAGCACCCAGGCCGATGATGATGCCGATACCGATGGCGGTCAGACCCTGGATGTTGGCGATGAAAGCTTGCATGATCACTCCTTTGTGAAAAGTCTTTTAGAACTGGTTGGAACTGGGATTTAAAAAACTACGATTCTTTGCCGACAACGCAGGTTAGTGCGCGTCGTGTGCCTGGCCGATGTACACCAGCGTCAGCATCATGAAAATGAACGCCTGCAGCAGAACGATCAGGATGTGGAAGATTGACCACACTGTGCCGGCGACCACGTGGCCGATGAAGCCAAGCACCGTCGTGTCCGCGCCGAAGCTCCAGATGCTGCCGAGCAGGGCAATCAGCAGGAACAACAGTTCGCCCGCGTACATGTTGCCGAAGAGCCGCATGCCGAGCGAGACCGTCTTCGCGACGAACTCGATGATGTTCAGTGCCAGGTTCGGGATCCACAGCAGCGGATGCGCGCCGAACGGAGCGGACAGCAGTTCATGCACGAAGCCGCCCGCGCCCTTGATCTTGAAGTTGTAGTAAATCATCAGCACGAACACGCCGAGGGCGATGCCGATCGTGCCGTTCAGGTCGGCGGTCGGTACGAGGCGGTGGTGCGGAATGACTTCGGAGAGGCCAAGCCAGCCGATCAAGCGGCCCGGCAGGTCGACGGGAATGAAGTCGAGCGAGTTCATCAGCGCGACCCAGACGAACACCGTCAGCGCAAGCGGCGCGATGAAGGTGCGTGAGCCGTGGATCATGGCCTTCGATTGATCCTCGACCATTTCGACCAGCATTTCGATCGCGCATTGGAAGCGGCCCGGCACGCCGGACGTTGCCTTGCGGGCTGCCAGATGCAGCACGAGGATCGTGACGAGACCGCACACGATCGACCAGAAAAGGGTGTCGAGATTCCACACATGGATGTCGAAAATCGACGTCTGGTGTGCGGTGGAAAAGTTCTGCAAGTGGTGCGCGATGTACTCGGACGGATCCATTGCGCGCGTGCCTTCGCTAGCTGCCATATCGTTAAAGCCACCCAAATTGTCGAAAATCGTTCGAGGCCGTTCCCGCCGTATTGCGGGAACGCGCCGGGTGCAGGCCCTGTCTCGTCCGCACACCCGTGCCAGCGCTAGGCGCCGGCCTTAAATTCTTTTTGCTGCTATTTTTTGTGCTGCTACCTTAGCGCCACGCCAAGGCGATCCAGTAAGTCTTCAACGCGATGAGGTAGGTCACCAGCAGCGGAATCCAACGTACGTCGTGATACCAGAAGGCGATTGCGACAAACATCGCAATCGTTGTCCCCATCTTTAGTGCTTCACCGATCATCCAGCTCATCACGGTCTCGGCGCCGCCCAGCTTTTTCAATCGCGCCGCGAACAACGCACCCGGCACCCAGCAGATCGCTCCCCCCAGGAACGCTGACAGCGCAGCAGCGCCCGGCGGCTTGTAGAACAGCCACCACAACAGCGTTGCAACCAGGGACAAAACCATTTGCGCTGCGACGACCCTGAACGGCGTCACGCGCGATGGACGACCCACGCCGGGACCAAACAGCTTTTCCGCCTCGGCCCGCGTGAGCGGAACGATATTGTTATCTTCCTGCGCGTCATCCCACGCTTCGGCCGGATCGAACTGCCGACTGGCGGATGTCTCGGGTGCGGAGCGTTCAGCGCGGTGTCTGTCGTCACCATTTTCCGGCGACAGATTCGACGTTTTAACCGCCATCGCAATGTTCCGAAAGTCTCGTTCAGCCCGCGAGTTTACGCAGCGCTTACGGGGTTGCCGTGCAATTAAATCCGGGCGATTGTAAGCGATAGTTGCAGGCAATTCAAGACTTTAGGCCAACCTATAGCTGCGTGAAACGTGCCTTCACGATGCGGTAAAACGTATGCTAACGACACGAATCACGTCAAATGTAAGGTGGACGGGGGACCGCGAAACCCGAGTGGGTAGTCGCGTGGATCGAAGCTCTTTGGCAGGACGTTTCGACGCTCCGACGGACGTCTCGAAAATGCAACAAATGCCGCTTTTTTAAGGGCTAAACGGAACGGCTCTTCAATTGAACTGAGCCATTCTCGCCGCGGCTTTCATGATGATCAGCCGCTTTGCGATAGCGGCTCGTAAGGATGATTACCGCGTCGAAGTCGAAGGTTTGAAACTAGGATTACTGATTATTTTTGCATCGGTTGTTTTGGAATCCACGATAGTTGCTGGCACTGAGCAATCCAACTCGCGGCAGTGCTCATGCACAGGCCGCCAGCCGTTTCCCCCCTTCGAGCGCCATTCTGCACTCAGACGTTCGCGTTCCCGCGCAAGCGAACAAGAATGCCTTCCAACGCTTCGAGATCGCCAAAGTCCACCAGCACCTGGCCGCGACCGCGTCGGCCGAGCTTGATTTTCACTGTCGCCGACAACAGGTCCGACAGTTCCTCTTCTAGCCGTCGCGTGTCACGGCCGCCATCCGGGTTCGCGCGCGCCTTTACCGCCGGCGTCACCTTCGTGGTCATCGCGACCAGCTTTTCGGTCTCGCGCACAGACAGGCGCTTGTTGACTACCTGATTGGCCAGGGTGATCTGCGTCGCGGCATCGACCGCGAGCAGCGCACGAGCGTGACCCATGTCCAGATCGCCGGCAAGCAACATCGTCTGTACCGGCGTCGCGAGATTCAGCAGCCGCAGCAGGTTCGACACCGCGCTGCGCGAACGACCCACCGACTCTGCCGCCTGCTCATGCGTGAAATTGAATTCGTCGAGCAGGCGCTGGATGCCCTGCGCCTCTTCGAGCGGATTCAGATCCTCGCGCTGGATGTTTTCGATCAGCGCCATCGCCGCGGCGGCCTGATCGGGCACGTCCTTCACAAGCACCGGCACCTCATCGAGGCCCGCGAGTCGCGCCGCGCGAAAACGCCGCTCGCCCGCGATGATCTCGTAGCGATCCGCCGCGATCGGACGCACGAGAATCGGTTGCATCAGCCCTTGCGCGCGGATGCTCGCCGCGAGCTCCTGCAGCGCGCCTTCGTCCATGCGCGTACGCGGCTGGTATTTGCCGGCCTGCATCTTGCCGAGCGGCAGTACATTCGGCGCGCCGTCGATCACCGCTGCTTCAGTGATATCCGCGGTGCCGCCGAGCAATGCCTCAAGACCGCGGCCAAGTCCCTTCTTTCTTGCTACTGCGTTCATCGTGCTTCCTCGATCCGCTTAGGATGCCTGGGGCGCGTCATTCAGCGCGCGCACCCGCTCAATCATTTCGACGCCGAACTGCACGTACGCCTGCGCGCCTCGCGACGCCCTGTCGAACACCACACCGGGCAGCCCGTAGCTGGGCGCCTCGGCCAATCGCACGTTGCGTGGAATCACTGCGTCGAACACCTTGTCGCCGAAGTGCTCTTTCAATTGATCCGAGACTTGCTGTTGCAACGTGATGCGCGGATCGAACATCACGCGCAGCAGACCGATCACCTTGAGGTCGCGATTCAGGTTCGCGTGCACCTGCTTGATCGTGTTGACGAGGTCGGACAGCCCTTCGAGCGCGAAGTATTCGCACTGCATCGGAATGACGACGCCGTGCGCGGCGCATAGTCCGTTGAGCGTCAGCAGCGACAGAGCCGGCGGGCAATCGATCAGCACGAAATCGTACTCGCCCTCGACCACGGCGAGCGCCGTCCTAAGTTGACGCTCGCGATTCTGCATGCTGACGAGCTCGACCTCGGCGCCCGCGAGCTCACGGTTCGCGGGCAGCACGTCGTATCCGGCCGCCTCGGGCCGCACGCGCGCATCGGCCACGGACACGCTGTCCACGAGGACCTCATAGACCGTGTTCGTGCATTCGGCTTTGTCGATACCGCTGCCCATCGTGGCGTTGCCTTGCGGGTCCAGATCGATGAGAAGGACTCGCTGTCCCTGCGCTGCCAGGCTCGCGGCCAGATTGACTGCGGTGGTCGTCTTGCCGACACCGCCCTTCTGGTTCGCAACGCAGAAGATTTTTGCCATCGTTGGTGTGTCCCTTTTGCTGCTTGGATGAAGTGAAAATCGTTGAGATTGCTTAGAGGCCGCGACGGCCGTTAGCTTTCGGTGTCCACTCGCACCTCGATCAGATGCCGCTCGGCGTCGAGCAACGGCACATTCAGCCGGATGATCTGTTCCACGTGGGCACCCGCTGGTAGACGCGCGATTTCGGCATCCGGTCGCACGCCCTTCATCGCCCAGATCGCGCCCTGCTCCGCAACCAGATGACGGGCCAGTGTAACGAAATCCGTGAGGTCTGCGAATGCGCGCGAGACGATTACGTCGAACTTTGCCGGTACTTCGGCGCCAGGCTGCAGCGTCTCCACCCGGCCGGTCACGACCGACAGGTTCGCGAGACCCAGTTCGGCCTTCGCCTGCGCTTGAAATGCCGTCTTCTTATGGACGATGTCGTTCGTCGTGACGGTCCAATCGGGCAGCACGATCGCGAGCAAGATGCCCGGCATGCCCCCGCCCGAGCCCACGTCGAGCACCGACGACGGTCCACGCGGCGCCAGGTGCGGCACGATCGACAGCGAATCGAGGATGTGCTGAATCAGCATCTGCCGTGGATCGCGAATTGCCGTCAGGTTGTAGACGTTGTTCCACTTCGCGAGCAGCGCGACGTAATCGAGTAGCTTGCGCTGCTGCGCGTCGCTGAGTTCGAGCCCGAGTTCACGGACGCCGTCCGCCAGCAATGATACCAACGCCTGCTGATCGCTTCCCCTTTGCGCTGCCGTCATTGCACCACCGGCGTGCTGTCGGCGCCGGGTTCGGCGGGTTTCGACGCGCGACGCCCGAGGCCGCGCTTCAGATGGACCATCAACAGCGAGATCGCGGCAGGCGTGATGCCCGAAATACGCGACGCCTGGCCGATCGTCTCCGGCCGGAACTGCATCAACTTCTGGCGAGCTTCGAACGACAGTCCACGCACCTCGGTATAGTCCAGCCCTTCTGGCAGACGGGTGTTCTCTTGGGCCTCGTTGCGTTCAATCTCGCCGGCCTGTCGGTCGATGTAGCCCTGATATTTGACGCCGATTTCGATCTGTTCCTTGATCTGCGCGAGCAGCACCGGGTCTTCCGCCAGTGCTTGGGGCGCGCCACAAGTGCCGTCACGCAGCGCGCAGACGCCGTCGTAGCTGACACCCGGACGACGCAGCAGGTCCGCGAGACTGTATTCGTGATCAATGGGCTTGCCGAGCAATGCGGTCGCTTCTTCCGCAGGCAACGTCTTAGGATTGACCCACGTTGAACGCAAGCGCTGTGTTTCACGTGAAACAGCGTCACGTTTGCGACTGAAGGCGTCCCAGCGGGTGTCATCGACCACACCCAGTTCGCGCCCGATCTCCGTCAGCCGCATGTCCGCATTGTCTTCGCGCAAGCTCAGACGGTACTCCGCACGGCTAGTAAACATCCGGTACGGCTCGGACACCCCGCGCGTGACCAGATCGTCGACGAGCACGCCGAGATAAGCCTGGTCACGACGCGGGCACCATGCTTCCTTGCCTTGCACGAACAGACCGGCATTGATGCCGGCCAGAACGCCCTGCGCTGCCGCCTCTTCGTAGCCAGTCGTACCGTTGATCTGCCCCGCGAAGAACAGGCCACTGATCACCTTCGTTTCCAGCGATGCCTTCAGCCCACGCGGATCGAAATAGTCGTACTCGATCGCATAGCCGGGCCGCAGGATATGCGCATGCTCCAGACCGCGCATCGATCGGACCAGTTCGAGCTGCACGTCGAACGGCAGGCTCGTGGAAATCCCGTTGGGATAGAACTCGTTAGTGGTCAGACCTTCGGGCTCGAGATAGATCTGATGCGATTCCTTCGACGCAAACCGGTGAATCTTGTCCTCGATCGACGGACAATAGCGCGGCCCCACTCCCTCGATCACGCCCGTGTACATCGGCGAACGGTCGAGACCGCCGCGAATGATGTCATGTGTCCGTTGATTCGTATGCGTGACCCAGCACGGCACCTGGCGTGGGTGCTGCTCGACCCGCCCGAGGAACGAGAACACGGGCACCGGGTCCAGATCGCCCGGCTGCTCTTCGAGCTGCGAATAGTCGATCGTGCGGCCATCGATCCGCGGGGGCGTACCCGTCTTCAGCCGGCCCTGCGGCAGCTTCAGCTCTTTCAGCCGAGCCGACAGCGAGACCGCGGCGGGGTCCCCCGCGCGGCCGCCGGTGTAGTTATTCAAGCCGACGTGAATCTTGCCGTCGAGGAACGTGCCTGCCGTAAGCACCACCGCGCGCGACCGGAAACGAATGCCGACTTGCGTGACGGCGCCGACTACGCAGTCGCCCTCGACGATCAGATCGTCGACGGCCTGCTGGAACAGCCACAGATTCGGCTGGTTCTCGAGGCGATGGCGGATCGCCGCCTTGTACAGCACGCGGTCGGCCTGAGCGCGCGTCGCGCGCACCGCCGGCCCTTTCGACGAATTCAGGATGCGGAACTGGATGCCGCTTTCGTCGGTGGCAGCCGCCATGGCGCCGCCAAGCGCATCGACTTCCTTGACCAGATGGCCTTTGCCGATGCCGCCAATCGACGGATTGCAGCTCATCTGACCGAGGGTCTCGATGTTATGGGTCAAAAGCAGCGTTTTATTGCCCATGCGCGCCGACGCCAAAGCGGCTTCGGTGCCGGCATGACCGCCGCCGACGACGATTACGTCAAATTCTGTGGGAAAAAGCATCGCGGGATCTCACGCCAGATCGTCGCGTGAGCCTTCAAAGGAAAATGTATGGGCGAATTATAACGGGTTAAGTTTCGGCCCGAATTTCGTCCGAATGGTGAAACAAGAAAAAAGCGGTGTGTTTCACGTGAAACACACCGCTTTGAAAGACAGCGATCGCCGAAAAAGGTACGCGCTTATGCGACTTTTTTAGCCAAGCCGAGATAGGTTTCGATCACCCGAGGATTTTGCGCGAGGTCGGTCGCCGGCCCTTCCAGCGCCAGCTCTCCGGTTTCCAGCACGTAGCCGTAGTCCGAGATTTGCAACGCAGCCCGCGCATTCTGCTCGATCAGCAGCGTCGCGACGCCCGTCTGCCGTAACGCGCTGATGATGTGGAAAATTTCCTTCACGATCAACGGCGCAAGACCGAGGCTCGGCTCGTCCAGCATCAGCAGATCGGGCTTGCCCATCAGCGCGCGGCCGACCGCGAGCATCTGCCGTTCGCCGCCCGAAAGCGTGCCCGCCGCCTGTTTGCGCCGCTCCTTCAGCCGCGGGAACAGTTCGAATACCGGTTCCAGTTGATCGAGAAAGTTGCGCTCCCCTGCCCGCTTGCGTCGGTAGGCGCCAAGCAGGAGATTGTCCTCAACGCTCATCGACGCGAACAACTCGCGCTTTTCCGGCACCAGGCACATACCAAGTGCGACCCGCCTTTCCACCGGCATCGCGCTGACGTCGTCTCCCTGATAGAAAACCGCGCCTTTCGCATGGCCAGACGTCGGCAGCGCGCCCATGATCGCATTCAGCAGCGTCGACTTCCCCGCTCCGTTCGGACCAATCACGGAGACGATCTGCCCCGCCCGCACCTTGATCGCCGCATTGTGCAGCGCCTCGACCTTGCCGTAACGGACCGACAGACGGTCCACTTCGAGAATCGGTCCCGCTGCCGCCACGCCGGTCGTTGTCGTGTTGTCCATCATTCCACCCCACCCAGATACGCTTCGAGCACCGCCGGATCCTGCTGCACTTCTTGCGGCAGGCCTTCAGCGATTCGCGTGCCAAACTCCATCACTACGAGCCGGTCCGTCAGATTCATCACGAAATCCATGTCGTGCTCGACGAGCAGCACACTCATCCCTTCCGCCTTCAGCTTGCGCAGCAGATCGGCGAGCTGCAGCTTTTCCTGATAGCGCAGACCAGCGGCCGGTTCGTCGAGCAATAGCAGAGTCGGATCGCAACACAGCGCGCGTGCAATTTCGAGAATCCGCTGTTGACCCAGCGCGAGGCTGCCCGCTTCGTCATACATATGCTGTTCGAGGCCGACCCGCCGAATCTGCCGAGCGGCTTCGGCCATCAACCGCGCCTCTTCCGAGCTGTTCAACCGCACGACACTGCGCCACACACCCGCATGGCCACGCAGATGCGCGCCAATTGCGACGTTCTCGAGCACGGTCATACCCGGCAGCAGCTTTACATGCTGGAAGGTCCGGCCGATACCACGCTTGACGATTTCACGTGAACTGAGCGCATCGATGCGCTCGCCGCGGAACGTGATCTCGCCGCTCGTCGCCTGCAGCACGCCGGTCACCAGATTGAACGTGGTCGACTTACCCGCGCCGTTCGGTCCGATCAGCCCGATGATCTGCCCCGCTTTGACTTCGAAGCTGACATCGTTCACCGCAACGAGGCCGCCGAACTGCTTGCGTGCCTTGTTCACCGTCAGGAGGTCTTCGCCGGCTTGCGGCTTGTTGCGCTGCGGCAGAGGGTCCGCGTGATCCGCGAGATGCGCCCGCGGGCCCCGCGGGAAGAAGCGCGCGACGAACGGCCAGACGCCCTGCCGCGCATACTGCAGCAACAGCACCATGATGATGCCGAACACGATCACTTCGAAGTTGCCATTCTCGCCGAGCAGTTTCGGCAGCAGCGTCTGCAGATAATCCTGCAGCACCGTCAGGATCGCCGCGCCGAGCACCGCGCCCCACACGTGCGAGACGCCGCCCACCACCGCCATGAACAGAAACTCGATGCCGTGATTCAGCCCGAACGGCGTCGGATTCACCGCGCGCTGCAGGTGCGCGTACAGAAAGCCCGACACCGACGCCAGCACCGCCGCATAGACGAAGATCACGACGCGCATCCAGCCGGTGTTGACGCCCATTGCTTCCGCCATCAGACCGCCGCCCCGCAGCGCGCGAATTGCGCGACCCGGACGGCTATTAAGCAGATTCTGAACAGAAACGACTGCCCCGAGCACGACCACCCAGATCAGGTAGTAGATATGGCGGCCGGACTCGAGGTTGATCCCAAAAACATTCAGCACCGGGATGCCGTTGATGCCGTCGTACTTGCCGAGCATTTCCAGATTGCCGAACAGGTAGAACAGCGCGAGCCCCCACGCGATCGTGCCGAGCGGCAGGAAGTGGCCGGACAGGCGCATCGTCACCAGACCGAGCATCAGCGCGATCAGCGCTGTCACGATTACGCCGGCGATCAGTGCGAGCCACGGCGACACGCCGAAGTTCGTCGTCAGATACGCCGTTGCATAAGCGCCGATGCCGACGAACGCGGCCTGCCCGAAGCTCGTCATGCCGCCGATACCGGTCAACAGCACGAGGCCGATCGCAACGATCGAATAGAGACCGATGTAGTTCAGCAGCGTGACCCAGTACTCCGGCACATGAATCGGATGCGGCAGAACCGGCAAAGCGAACAGCACCACGAGGAACAACCAGAAGAACTTCTTTTGCATGATCCGTTTCATCGTGTCACTCCTCTTCCTCTTCGGCATGCGGGCTCGCAAGACTGCGCCACAGCAGCACCGGGATGATCAGCGTGAACACGATCACTTCCTTGTAAGCACTGGCCCAGAACGACGAATACGACTCCAGCAGACCGACCAGAATCGAGCCGGCCGCCGCGAGCGGATAGCTGACCAGACCGCCGATGATCGCGCCCACGAAGCCCTTCAAACCGATCAGAAAGCCCGAGTCGTAGTAGATCGTCGTGAGCGGCGCGACGAGGATGCCGCACAGCGCGCCGAGGCCCGCTGCAAGCGTGAACGCGAGGCGTCCCGCCTGCGTCGTGCCGATGCCGACGAGCCGTGCGCCGACCCGGTTCACGGACGTCGCGCGCAGCGCCTTGCCCGAGATCGAGCGATCGAAATACAGATACAGCGCACCGATCAGCACGACCGCGGTGCCGATCACCCACAGGCTCTGTCCGGAGATCGACAACGTGCCCACGTTGAATGTCGCATCGGAAAACGCGTTGGTGCGTGAGCCTTCGGCGCCGAACATCACGAGGCCGAGACCGACCATCGCGAAATGCACGGCCACCGCGACGATCAGCAGCAGCAGCGTGGCCGCCTCCGCGATCGGCTCATAGGCAAGCCGATAAACGAACGGACCCATCGGAATCACGATCAGCAGTGTCAACGCGATCTGCACGATCATCGGCAGCGGCTGCAAAAAGATGCCGCGCGTGAGCGCGTAGACCGCGATCGGAAACAGCAGATACTTCCCTGCCAGCACAGGCAGCGTGCGCGCCGCATGACGACGCCGCTCGGCATGCCGCAAAACGGCCACCGTCTCGACGACGAAGCATGCTGCGCCCATCGCCATCAACAGCCAGCACGTGGCAGGAAACTTCTGCGTCTGCAGTGCGGCGAGCGTCAACGCGCCGTACGAAACGAACTCTCCTTGCGGGATGAAGATCACCCGCGTGACGGAGAACACCAGCACCAGCGCAAGCGCGAGCAGCGCGTAGATCGCGCCGGTCGTGATGCCGTCTTGCGCGAGGATCGCCGCAATTGATAGATCCATACTTCCTCGTCCTGAAGCGTCGAAATCGAAAAACCGGGAAACAGTCGTGACGGCGCGGCGCGTAGCCGGCCATCGATCTGCAATGTCTGAAAAGACGACCGCCGCGCCGGGTCACGGCGCGGCGGTCGATGCCATTTTCGTCGAACACAATGGCAATGCGGCGTCATACACCGCAGTTTGCGCGAGAGGCGCGTACCGCTAGTTGTTTTTGTAGATCGTCTTAGTCGTTCTGCAGCTTCCACTTGCCGTCGACGATCTGCACGATGACGCGCGCGCGTTGGTCGAGGCCGTTGTGGTCGTTCGCGGTGGTGTTCATGATGCCGTGCGACACCGGCAGTTCCTTGATGTTTTCGAGCGCGTTGCGCAGCGCCACGCGGAACTCGGGCGTGCCTGGCTGTGCGGTCTTCAGCGCGACCGGAATCGCAGCCTGCAACATCTGGCCGGCATCCCATGCGTGACCGCCGAAGGTCGCCACCGAACCCACGCCATAAGCCTTCTCATAGGCGTTCTTATAGGCTTCCGACGACTTCTTCACCGGGTTCGAATCCGGCAATTGATCGACGACGAGAATCGGACCAGCCGGCAGCAGTTCGCCTTCGCAATCCTTGCCGCATACCCGCAGGAAGTCGTTGTTCGCGACCCCGTGCGTCTGATAGATCTTGCCCTTGTAGCCACGCTCCTTGAGCGTCTTGGCCGGCAGCGCCGACGGCGTGCCCGAGCCCGCGATCAGCACCGCGTCGGGATTCGCGCCCATTGTCTTCAGCACCTGGCCCGTCACCGAAGCGTCGGTGCGGTTAAAGCGCTCGTTCGACACGATCTTCAGGTTGTGCGCTTTAGCCACGGCATCGAACGTCGTATTCCAGCTGTCGCCATAGGCGTCCGAGAAACCGATGAAGCCGACCGTCTTCACGCCGTGGTGCTGCATGTAATCGGCGATCGCGTCGGCCATCAGGCTGTCGTTCTGAGGCGGTTTGAACGCCCATGCGCGCTTCGCATCCATCGGCTGAATGATCGCTGCCGACGCCGCGAGCGAGATCACCGGCGTCTTGCCCTCAGCAGCCGGATCGAGCATCGCGAGCGAATTCGGCGTGACGGTCGAGCCGATGATCGCGTCGACGTGGTCTTCGTCGATCAGCTTGCGCGTGTTCTGCACGGCCTTGCTGGTGTCCGAACCGTCGTCGAGGATGATGTACTGCACGCTCTTGCCACCGATCTCCTTCGGCAACAACGCGATCGTGTTCTTCTCAGGAATTCCGAGCGACGCTGCCGGCCCCGTCGTCGACAACGTGACGCCGATCTTCACCTGCGCGAATGCCGCCCCCGCGCCGCACATCAGCGCCATCGCGATGCCGGTGCGTACCCAATGCCTTGTCTTTTTCATTGCGAGTCTCCAAACGCCTTCAAAAGCGCCTATCTATAAACCGGCTTGCATGGCCGGGTGTCTGAATCTAGTGAGCGAGTTCAGGTGTGCCAAGCATGGTTTTCCCTGCTCGGCGCGCACACCTTCCCCGCTTTGTCGGCTACCGCTCCTCTCGCGTCGCGCGAGTGCGCATTCGCGTCGTACGCCGCGTTTGTTTGCCGCGGCTTTATTTCCAACCGGACCTTCACAAACCACTAATATGTTAGTAGCTTGCGTTCTGCATTATCGACGGTCAAGAGAGCGTTTGCTAAATGCGGGTTTGTCCTGAAGCACCGAAACCACACTTTTGCGCGCTGCAGACACCTGGCCCGGGTAACAAAAAAAGACGCGTCAACTGCACGCGTCTTTTCGATGAGGTCTCGTGGCGCAGAGACTTCGCTCAGTCGCCGGCGAGCTTCCACTTGCCGTCGACGATCTGCACCATCACGCGCGCCCGCTGATCGAGACCGGCGTGGTCGTTCGCGCTCATGTTGAAGATGCCGTGTGACCCGGGCAAATCTTTCGTGCCTTCGACTGCGGCACGCAGCGCGTCGCGGAATGCCGGCGTGCCTGGTTGACCCTTCTTCAACGCGAGCGGGATCGCACGCTGCAGCACCAGACCCGCGTCCCACGCATGACCGCCGAACGTCGACACCGAACCCGCGCCGTACGCCGTTTCATATGCATGCTTGTACGCGAGCGCGCTCTTCTTCACCGGATTCGTCTCGGGTAGTTGCTCGGCGACCAGTAGCGGGCCGGCGGGCAGCCACGTGCCTTCGCAATCCTTGCCGCACACGCGCAGGAAGTCGTTGTTCGCGACGCCGTGCGTCTGATAGTACTTGCCCTTGTAGCCGCGCTCCTTCAGCGTTTTCTGCGGCAATGCGGCCGGCGTGCCCGCACCGGCGATCAGCACCGCGTCCGGGTTCTGCGACATCATCTTCAGCACCTGACCCGTGACCGACGCGTCGTTGCGCGCGAAGCGCTCATTCGCGACGATCCTGATCTTCGCGAGGTCAGCGGCCTTGCTGAATTCCTTGAACCAGCTCTCGCCGTACGCGTCGGAAAAACCAATGAACGCGACCGTTTTCACGCCGTGATTGGCCATGTGCTGCGCGATCGCCGTGGCCATCAGAATGTCGTTTTGAGGCGTCTTGAAGACCCATGCGCGCTTCGCGTCCATCGGTTCGACAATACCCGCAGCCGCGGCCAGGGAGATCATCGGCGTGGAGGTTTCTGACGCAATGTCGATCATGGCGAGCGAATTCGGCACGACGGTCGAGCCGATCAATGCATCGACGTGGTCTTCGCTAGTGAGCTTGCGGGCATTCTTGACCGCCTGAGTGGAATCGGTTGCGTCGTCGAGGACGATGTAGTCGATCTTCTGGCCCGCTACTTCCTTCGGCAGCAGCGCAATCGTGTTCTTTTCCGGAATACCGAGCGATGCGGCCGGCCCTGTTGCCGACACGGTGACGCCGATTTTCACATCCGCAAATGCATGGCCGCTCCATGCAGCCGAAACCCCTGTGGCGACCAATGCCGCGCTGATCCAACGCAATGCCGACTTCATCCTGCTCCTCTATTAAACCCGTTGTTCAATTGCAATTAAATCCACGGATTTAATTGCCAACCCAGTGGTCGGTGAATAGCGAGTTTAGCGGACGCAAGCGCCGTGCTGCAAGCGTTTCGAAGGCTTGTGATGTTTAGCTGCAGCGGCTGCCGAGGAATAGAAAATGGCGCTCGAAATAAGCGGGAGATTGCATCAGGAAATTCGAAAAACACAAATAAAAAAGCGCTGTTGGATATCAATCCAACAGCGCTTTCTTCTGGGCACTTAGTGCCTCAATTGTCTCCTCGTTCTCCACCTGCAAATTCGTGGTGCATCAGAACTGGATGAAGATTAAACGACCACCCCTGCAGTAACAACTAGCAATTACCCTAGTGGTGCACTGCGGCACCGGATTGGGGCGCGCTGCGCGCATTTCGTCACACGGTTTGCCGCAGGTTCGCTCGAGTCCCTGATCCACCGGACCTTCAGCCCAGGCCGCGATTACATCGGACGTCGAAGCAATCGCGTATCGCACTGCATCAGGTGTGCGGCCTCCCGGCCGGCATCATACAGCCAATCTCAAGCCCGCAACGGTCGCACGCGCGCGACGATCTCGCCGACGATGCCGCGCCGGAACGCCAGCACACACGCGATGAAAATCAGCCCCGTGACGATCGTCACCGATTCGCCGAGCGAGCGGAACCAGTCGATGCCGGTCATCGACGCGAGCGCCGAGCCGATATCGCCGAGCCTGTCTTCGAGCGACACGATCAGTGCGGCGCCGAGCAGCGGCCCGAACAACGTGCCCATGCCGCCCACCAGCGTCATAAGGATCACGAGGCCGGACATCGTCCAATAGGCATCGCTCAGCGTTTCGAAGCCTTGCACGAGTACCTTCAGCGAACCCGCGAGACCCGCGATGCCGGCCGACAGAATGAAGGCGAGCAGCTTGAAACGGTCGGTATCGTAGCCGAGCGACACCGCACGCGGCTCGTTTTCCTTGATCGCGACGAGCACCTGGCCGAACGGCGAATGCACGATCCGCACGATCAGCAGGAATGCCAGGACGATCACCGCGAGCACGACGAAATACAGCGCGACATCGGACGAAAGACTCAACAGGCCGAACAGATTCCCGCGCGGCACGCCTTGCAGACCATCTTCGCCGTGCGTGAACGGCGCCTGCAGGAACACGAAGTAAACCATCTGCGCGAGCGCGAGCGTCACCATCGCAAAGTAGATGCCTTGACGGCGAATCGCGAAGAAGCCGACGACGAGGCCAAGCAGCGTCGCCGCCGCAGTGCCGCTCAGCACGCCGAGCTCAGGCGAAAAGCCGAGCGTCTGCATCGCATAGCCGGTCACGTAACCGGCCGACGCGAGAAACATCGCATGGCCGAAGGACAGCAAGCCCGTATAGCCGATCAGCAGATTGAAGGCGGCCGCGAACAGCGCGAAGCACAGCACCTTCATCACGAAGAGCGGATAGATGCCGAGCACCGGCACCGCGAGCAGCACGATCAGCAGCAGACCGTAGAGCACTTTTCTCTGCATCATTTTTCCCTGCCGAAAAGACCCGCCGGACGCACGAGCAACACGAGCGCCATGATCACGAAGACGACGGTCGCCGACGCCTCGGGGTAGTACACACGCGTGAGTCCTTCGATTACGCCGAGCATCAGCCCGGTCAGAATCGAGCCCATGATCGAGCCCATGCCGCCGATCACGACCACCGCGAATACAGTGATGATCATCGGCTGGCCCATCAGCGGCGAGACCTGAATCACCGGTGCGGCGAGCACGCCGGCAAACGCCGCGAGCGCGACGCCGAAGCCGTAGGTCAGCGTGATCATCAGCGGCACGTTGATGCCGAATGCCTCGACGAGCTTCGGGTTTTCGGTACCCGCTCGCAGATACGCGCCAAGCCGTGTCTTCTCGATCACGAACCATGTCACGAAGCACACGATCAGCGACGCGACGACCACCCACGCGCGATAGTTCGGCAGATACATGAAGCCGAGATTGGTCGCGCCCGACAGCGCCGACGGCACGTCGTACGGCTGGCCCGACGAGCCGTAGATCGAATGGAACACGCCTTCGATCACGAGCGTGAGGCCGAACGTCAGCAACAGGCCATACAGATGATCGAGCTTGTAAAGCCAGCGCAGCATCGAGCGCTCGATCGCGACGCCGACGAGTCCGACGATCAGCGGCGCGAGCACGAGCATCACCCAGTACGGCAAATTGAAATACGACAGCCCCATCCACGCGAGCATCGCGCCGAGCATGAATAGTGCGCCATGCGCGAAGTTGATCACGTTGAGCAGGCCGAAAATCACAGCCAGCCCGAGGCTCAGAATCGCGTAGAACGAGCCGTTCACGAGCCCGAGCAGAAGCTGGCTCAGCATCGCCGGCAGCGGAACGCCAAAGATGTCCATTGAAGCCCTTAGCCCTTCAAGCCATCGTCAAGGTGAGATCGGTAACGCACGATCCGGACGGCACGCGGCGAGCGGCGACACTGCCCATCGCGTGCGGCATCTGAAACGGTTACCCGCCAGCGCGTATCGCTGCAGCGCCGGCGGTTCTCTCAGGTCTGCGCGGTCCTCGACCGCATCCTGCCCGTCCGCTATTACTTCCACAGCGCGCAGCGAGTCTGCGCCTTGGTCGTGAACGCCTGATCGCCCGGAATCGTCGCCATGATCTTGTAGTAGTCCCACGGCTCCTTAGATTCGGCCGGCGTCTTCACCTGCATCAGGTACATGTCGTGGATCATGCTGCCGTCCTGACGGATGTAGCCCTTCGCGTAGAAGTCGTCGATCTTGGTCTTGCGCAGCTGCGCCATCACCTTGTCCGGATCGGTCGAGCCGACTGCCTGCACCGCCTTCAGATAGTTCATCGCGGCCGAGTAATCGGCGGCCTGCAGGCTCGACGGCATCTTCTTCATCTTCTCGAAGTAGCGCTGCGACCACTTGCGGGTGTCGGCGTCCTTGTTCCAGTACCAGCTGTCGGTCAGCACGAGACCCTGCGTCGTTTCGAGACCGAGGCTGTGCACGTCGTTGATGAACATCAGCAGCGCAGCGAGCTTCATCGTCTTCGTGATGCCGAATTCCTTCGCGGCCTTGATCGAGTTGATCGTGTCCCCGCCCGCATTCGCGAGGCCGAGGATCTGCGCCTTCGACGCCTGCGCCTGCAACAGGAACGACGAGAAGTCCGACGCCGACAGCGGATGACGCACCGAGCCGAGCACCTGACCGCCATTCGCCTTCACGACGTCCGAGGTCGCTTTTTCGAGTGCCTTCCCGAACGCGTAGTCGGCGGTCAGGAAGTACCACGTCTTGCCACCCTGCTTCGTAACCGCCGAGCCCGTGCCGTTTGCGAGCGCGGTGGTGTCGTATGCGTAGTGGATCGTGTACGGCGTGCATTGCTCGTTGGTCAGCGTATCGGCGCCCGCGCCGACGTTGATGTAGACCTTGTGCTTCTCGCCCGCGACGGTGTTCGTCGACAGAGCGGTCGCCGAGTTGGTGCCGCCGATCACCACGTCGACGCCATCGCGGTCGAACCATTCGCGAGCGCGCGACGCCGCGATGTCCGCCTTGTTCTGGTGATCCGCGTACAGCACCGTGATCGGCTTGCCGTTGACCTTGCCGCCGAAGTCGGCGACTGCCATCCGGATCGCTTCAAGACCGCCCTGCCCGTCGATATCCGCGTACAGTCCCGACAGATCCGTGATGAAGCCGATCTTCACGGCATCGTCGGCCGCTTGCGCGCTGCCCAGCGTCAGTGCGGTGCCGGCGGCGACCGCGAAACAGAGTGAGGCGATTCGCGCGAGTGGATTCTTTTTCATGCATGTCTCCTGGTTCTTCGCTTGTGGTTATCAGAGGCAGTCGGGCGCGTGTGTGTCCCTTCTCTATACGCCCAGTAAATCGTGCAGCACCGGCATCTTGCCTTCGAGCTCGCTAGCCCCGAAATGCTCGACGATCATGCCGTGCTCCATCACATAGAAACGATCCGCGAGCGGCGCGGCGAAGCGGAAGTTCTGCTCGACCATCACGATCGTGTAGCCGCGCGCCTTCAACGTGATGATCATCCGCGCGAGCGCCTGCACGATCACGGGCGCGAGCCCTTCCGAGATTTCGTCGAGCAGCAGCAGATTCGCGCCGGTACGCAGAATTCGCGCGACCGCGAGCATCTGCTGTTCGCCGCCCGAGAGCCGCGTGCCCTGGCTCATGCGCCGCTCGTGCAGATTCGGGAACATCGCGTAGATTTCCTCGAGCGACATCATGTGCGCCTTGTCGCCAACGGGCGGCGGCAGCAGCAGATTTTCCTCGCACGACAGGCTCGAAAAAATGCCGCGCTCTTCGGGGCAATAGCCGATGCCGCAATGTGCGATGCGATGCGTGGGCAGGCCGATCGTTTCGCGTCCGCCGATCCGGATCGAGCCGGTACGGCGGCCCGTCAGGCCCATGATCGCGCGCAGCGTCGTGGTGCGGCCCGCGCCATTGCGCCCGAGCAGCGTCACGACCTCGCCACGGCCGACCGACAGATCGACGCCGTGCAGAATATGGGATTCCCCGTACCAGGCTTGCAGTCCCGCGATTTCCAGCGCGGGCGCGCCGCTTTTTGTTTCGTTCGCTTCGAGGCCTTCGCGCTCGACCGTCGTATTCATGCGTGGGCTCCGGCGAGCGCCGCGTCGGCGCTGCCCATGTAGGCTTGCATCACGAGCGGATTCTTCGACACTTCCGCGTAGCTGCCCTCGGCGAGCACTTCACCCCGTTGCAGCACGGTGATCGTGTCGGAGATACCGGCGATCACATTCATGTTGTGTTCGACCATCAGGATCGTGCGGCCCGCCGATACTTTTTTGATCAACGCGGTCACGCGATCGACGTCCTCATGACCCATGCCTTGCGTCGGCTCGTCGAGCAGCATCAGTTCCGGCTCCATTGCGAGCGTGGTCGCGATTTCGAGCGCGCGCTTGCGGCCGTAGGCGAGCTCGACCGTCAACACATCGGCGAAATCGGTCAGGCCGACCTGAGTCAGCAGATCCATCGCGCGATCGTTCAGACGCCGCAGCGTACGCTCACTCTTCCAGAAGTGAAACGCGGTGCCGAGCGAGCGCTGCAACCCGATGCGCACGTTCTGCAATGCCGTCAGATGCGGAAATACCGCGGAAATCTGGAACGAACGGATGATGCCGCGCCGCGCGATCTGCGCCGGACGTTCGCCGGTGATATCGACCCCGTTGAAAACGATCTGCCCCGCGGTGGGTTCGAGAAATTTGGTGAGCAGATTGAAGCAGGTGGTCTTGCCCGCTCCATTGGGCCCGATCAGCGCATGGATCGAGCCACGGCGCACACGCAGGTTCACGCCGTTCACGGCGACAAAGCCTTTGAACTCGCGGGTGAGGCCGCGCGTTTCGAGAATCGTATCGCCGAGAATCATGTTCCCTTCCATACGGAGTAAGGCGAAGCACTACGATCTTTCCGCGCGAAGTTCTGCGCGACTTGTTATGTTGGCGGCACCCCTGGCCGCTCGTTGGCGTGCTGCACCAATCCGGACGGTGATCCATGGCGCGGCACGCAGCATGGCTGCCATTGTCGCCCCAATGATGCAGCGCATTCATTGGGATTTGCACTTAGTGAACGAGGCCCGCGCCGTGCGCACCTGGCACGCGGTTAGCATGCTTCATGTATGCGGCGGAAAACATGACCGATCCGCTCAGTTTCCATCGCACGTTGAATGTCACACAGGCGACATCGACGCAGCCACACCCATTTGCGCTGCGATGCTAGCGCTCACGCGCGCGCGACGATCCTCGCGGATCATGTCGCTCGCGCGTTCGGCGATCATCAGCGTCGGCGAATTGGTGTTGCCCGACGTGATGTTGGGCATCACCGATGCATCGACGACACGCAAGCCCTCGACTCCGATAACCCGTAGCCGGTTGTCGACGACCGCGGCGGGATCGTCGGTCGTGCCCATGCGGCAGGTGCCGACCGGATGGAAGATCGTCGTGCCGACCGCGCCCGCGGCCTGCTGCAATTCTTCTTCACTCTGATACTGCAGGCCCGGCAGAATCTCCCGCGGCTGATAGCGCGCGAGCGCGGGCGCCGCGACGATGCGGCGCGTCAGACGTAGCGCGTTCGCGGCGACGTGGCGGTCATAGTCGGTCGACAGATAGTTCGGCGCGATCAACGGTGGCGCGGAAGAATCGGCCGACGCAATATGAATGCTGCCGCGCGACGTCGGGCGCAGCTGACACACCGACGCCGTGAATGCATTGAAGCGATGCAACGGTTCGCCAAAGCGGTCGAGCGACAAAGGCTGCACGTGATACTCGAGATCGGGTCGCGACAGCGAGCGATCGTCGGCATCGGACTTCGCGAACGCGCCGAGTTGCGACGGCGACATCGACATCGGTCCGCTCTGAAACAACGCGTACTGCATGCCGATCATCAGCTTGCCCCACCAGTGCGCGGACATCGTATTCAACGTGCGCACGCCCTGCACCTGATACGCCATGCGCAGCTGCAGATGGTCCTGCAGATTTTCGCCGACGCCGCGCAGATCTTGAACGATCTCGATGCCGAGATTCTGCAGACGCGCACCATTGCCGACGCCGGACAATTCGAGCAGTTGCGGCGAGTTGACCGCGCCGGCGGAAAGGATCACTTCGCAACGCGCTTTGGCGAGATACTCGACGTCGCCGCCACGATATTCGACTCCCCTGCAGCGGCGGCCGTCGAACACGACGCGCTGCGTGTGCGCACCGGTAATAACCGTGAGGTTCCCCCGCTTCAACGCGGGCCGCAAAAACGCCTTCGACGCATTCCAGCGAATGCCGCGCTTCTGGTTGACGTCGAAGTAGCCGACGCCGGTATTGTCGCCGCGATTGAAATCGTCGGTGGCGGGAATGCCGGTTTGCTGCGCGGCTTGCGCGAACTCTTCGAGGATCTTCCATTTGAGCCGCTGCTTCTCGACGCGCCAGGGTCCGCCTGCGCCGTGCGCTTCGTTGGCGCCGCCGTGGTGATCCTCGCTGCGCCTGAAGACCGGCAGCACCGCGTTCCATGACCACGTGCTGTCGTTCGTCACACGGGCCCATTCGTCGTAGTCTTCACGCTGACCGCGCATATAGATCATGCCGTTGATCGACGAACTCCCGCCGAGCACACGCCCGCGTGGGTAGGACAGCGCGCGGCCGTTCAGACCCGGCTCTGCCTGAGTCTTGTACAGCCAGTCCGTGCGCGGATTGCCGATGCAATACAGGTAGCCGACCGGCACATGAATCCAGTGATAGTCGTCTTTCCCGCCGGCTTCCAGCAGCAGCACGCGGATGTCGGGATCTTCGGTGAGCCGGTTCGCCAGCGCGCAACCCGCAGTGCCCGCACCGACAATGATGTAGTCGAACTCGCCTTCGAGCCGCCGTGCGGCGCGAGGCGTACTGTCGGTATCACCCATCGTTCAGTCTCCTAAGCATTTTTCGCAGCGCAGGCGTGGAAGCTCGATCGCCTCCACGCTTACGCCGCGACGCGCTTTGATTCGCTTTTACTCTGTTGTTCGCGCGTTCGCCGACTTGACGCGGCGCAAAGCCGCCAGCTTATTTAGCGACCGGCATCGTGAATTCCGCGCCCTTCGCAATGCTGTCGGGCCAACGCTGCATGATGCTCTTGTAGCGGGTGTAGAACCGCACGCCTTCCTCGCCGTACGCGTGATGATCGCCGAACAGCGACTTCTTCCAGCCGCCGAACGAATGCCAGGCCATCGGCACTGGAATCGGCACGTTGATGCCGACCATGCCGATCTCGATCTGCCGGGAAAACGCGCGCGCGATGCCGCCGTCGGACGTGAACAGCGACACGCCGTTCGCAAACTGATTCGCGTTGATCAGCTCGACCGCCGAGGCAAAGTCTGGCACGCGCACGACGCACAGCACCGGCCCGAAGATTTCCTCGCGGTAGATCTTCATGTCAGGCGACACGTCGTCGAACAGCGTGCCGCCGAGGAAGAAGCCCTTCTCGTGTCCCACGACCTGATGAGCGCGTCCATCGACGACGAGCTTCGCGCCCGCGGCGACGCCAGCGTCGATATAGCCGACCACCTTGTCGCGATGCGCGCCGGTGACGAGCGGCCCCATCTCGGCCGCCGCTTCCATGCCGTTGAGGATCTTCAGGTTCTTCACGCGCGGCGTCAGACGCTCGATCAGCTCATCGGCGATATGACCCACCGCGACCGCCACCGAAATCGCCATGCAACGCTCGCCGGCCGAACCGTAGGCGGCGCCGATCAGTGCGTCGACGGCCTGATCGAGATCGGCGTCGGGCATCACGACGAGGTGATTCTTGGCCCCGCCCAACGCCTGCACGCGCTTGCCGTGCTTCGTGCCTTCCGTGTAGATGTATTCGGCGATCGGGGTCGAACCGACGAACGACAGCGCGCTCACCTCGGGATGCGCGAGCAGCGCATCCACCGCGACCTTGTCGCCGTGCACGACGTTGAACACGCCGTCCGGCAGGCCCGCTTCCTTTAGAAGTTCGGCGAGCCGGATCGATGCGGACGGATCGCGTTCGGACGGCTTGAGCACGAAGGTGTTGCCGCACGCGAGCGCGACCGGGAACATCCAGCACGGCACCATCATCGGGAAATTGAACGGCGTGATGCCGGCGACCACGCCGAGCGGCTGGCGCAGATTCCAGTTATCGATGCCGCCGCCGATCTGATCGGTGAAATCAGTTTTCAGCAGATTCGGGATGCCGCACGCGAATTCGACGATCTCGATGCCGCGCATCACTTCGCCTTTGGCGTCGGAAAACACCTTGCCGTGCTCGCGCGTGATCAGTTCCGCGAGTTCGTCGTGATGGCGGTCGAGCAGTTCCTTGAACTTGAACAGCACCCGCGCGCGCTTGATCGGCGCGGTTTCGCTCCAGGCGGGAAACGCGCCTCTGGCCGCGGCAACAGCAGCGTCCACCTCGGCGACGCTCGCGAGCGGTACGCGTGCGCTGACGCTGCCGAGCGCCGGATTGAAGACGTCGCCGAAGCGCCCGCTCGTGCCTTCGACGGTCTTGCCGTTGATGAAATGGCTCAGCGCGTGTGCGCCCGCCGCGCTGCGTGCGGTGTCGTCCTGCGCGGTTGCGTCGGAATATGTCTCGCTCATCTCGTTCCTCTTTGCTGTGAAATCTTCCGCTTCGCGCTCGATATCGCGCGCCGAAGCATGCTCAACGCTCAGCGTACGGCGTCTACGAGCGACAAATCCAATGAGTAATGCTCAACTGCGCTATAAGCCGCGCTAATATCAGGATATGGATCTGACTCTGCTTAGGGCTTTCGTCACCGTCGCACGCGAGGGCAACCTCACGCGTGCCGCGGTGCAACTGCACCTGACCCAACCCGCCGTCAGCCTGCAAGTCAAACACTTGCAGGAGACGCTGGGCGTGACGCTGTTCACGCGGACTTCCCACGGGCTCGCGCTGACGCGCGACGGCCAGGCGCTGCTGCCGCACGCTGAACGCGCGCTGGGCGCGGCAGCCGACGTACAGCGCGCGGCGCAATCGCTGCGCCAGGAAGTGCGCGGGCGCCTGCGCATCGGCACCATTCTCGACCCCGAGTTTTTGCGTCTCGGCGGCTTCCTGAAGCAGCTCGTCGAGACCTGGCCGCGGATCGAAACCGCGCTGCGCCACGGCATGTCGGGCTGGGTGCGCGAACAGATTCGCGCAGGCGAACTCGACGTCGGCTATTACATCGGCCTGCCCTCCGACGACGACACCCGCGACGGCGCCACGTTTCACGCGGTCACGCTCACCCACTTCCAGTATCGCGTGCTCGCTCCTGCGGGCTGGAAAGATCGCGTGAAGGGTGCGCGGGACTGGCGCTCGCTCGCGGCGCTGCCGTGGATCTGGACGCCGCCGGCGTCCGCGCACAACCGGCTGCTGTCGCGCTGTTTCGGCGAGGCGGGCGTGAAACCGGTCAAGGTGGCAGAAGTTGACCAGGAGCCGTCGATGCTCGATCTGGTCAAGTCGGGCGTCGGTCTCACGCTCGCGCGCGACGCAACCGCGATCGCCGAGGCGCATGCGCACGCGCTGACGATCGTCGATGGCATCACCGTGCCGACGCAGCTGAGCTTCATCACGCTCGACGAGCGCAAAGACGAGCCGGCGATCGCGGCGGCCTTGAAGCTGATCGAACAGCAGTGGACGATCTGAGCGAGGACGGTCTGACGCGCTGCGATATGAGTCCCGCTAATGCCCGCCCTTCTCCCACCTACCGCCCGGGCTGAAACCACTCCGTCACGAAGTTTTTGCTAGATTGTCGGTTTGCGCTCGCGCAGCGCCCTCGTACCGCTTTCCGTTCCGCCCGACTTCGTCCTTCCCGGCGGCTTCTCCCCGGCAACACCAGCAGCAGCCCCGGAACCCGTCGATCACTCCGCCCATTCACAGGAGCCCACATGGCACGCAACATCGAAATCAAAGCCCGCGCCCAGCGTTTCGACCAACTTCGCGAGCGCGCCGCGCAGCTCGCGACGGACGCGCCGCTGATCTTTCGCCAGCAGGACTTTTTCTACGACGTGCCGCGCGGCCGCCTGAAGCTGCGCCAGTTCGACGACGGCACGCCAGCCGAGTTGATCTTCTACCAGCGCGACGACCGCGACGGCCCGAAGGCGTCGTACTACACGCGCAGTCCGGTCACGAATCCCGAAGCGATGCATGCGCTGCTCGCGACCGCGCTGACCACCCGCGGCATCGTCTCGAAAGAGCGTCACGTGTATCTGAGCGGGCGCACTCGGATTCATCTGGATCGCGTCGACGGTCTCGGCGATTTCATCGAACTCGAAGTGGTGCTCGCGCAGGACGACGACGAAGAAGGCGGCCACGCCGAAGCGGAAGCGCTGTTCAAGAGCCTCGGCGTATCCGAAGCGGATCTGGTGCCGGTCGCGTATGTCGATCTGCTGAATGCCGACGACGAGCCTAAGCGAGCAGCATAAAGATCGCGTTTCTGTAGGGGCCGCGGCGCGACATGCGCGGCTCCCTCGTCCTGCCGGTCGACACCGGCGGCAACCGCCTCAAACCTTCAAACCGGTGCCGCCCCCGGCGCCAGATGCCCCAACGGCAACGGCCCGTTGCGTTTGAACGTGGTCAGCACGATATTCGAGCGCACGCTATCGACACCCGGCACGCGCATCAGCTTCTTCATCACGAAAGTCGACAGGTAATTCAGATCCGGCGCGACGATGCGCAGCAGATAGTCCGCATCGCCGACGACCGCGTGACATTCCAGCACTTCGGGCAGCACGTCGATCTGCTGCTGAAACTGCTCGATGATCGAATCGCCGTGATGCTTCAGCTTCAGGCTCGTGAAAGCAGTGACGCCGAGGCCGAGCTTTTCGGGCCGCAGCACGACGCGATAGCCATCCACCACGCCGACCTGTTCCAGCCGCTGCAGGCGTCGCCCGATCTGCGACGGCGACAGCGGCACCTGCTCTGCCAGTTGCTGATGCGTGGCGCGGCCAAAGCGCTGCAGCACGTCGAGCAGCGCGAGATCGAAGTGGTCGAGTTCAAGCATGGTGATATCCCGCATCAATTGGCCAGTTAATGCACGATTATGGCATAGGCCTGGGTTTTCACGCCGATCTTGCGCCCCTTCCGCGTCCGCTCCGCTCTACACTCGCATATATCGATTTCCTGCGCTTTCCTCTATTAAAGCTCGCCGTGTCCGCCGCCAGCACCGTCAAACTCAAAGAACAGTTCGACGCAGGTCTCGAGACCCACGCCGACTTTACGATCGACCAGCCGCTCGAGCGCTACGGCACGGTCGACCATGCGGTCTGGCAACAGTTGTACGCGCGCCAAACGGCCTTGCTCGAAGGCCGTGCCTGCGATGAATTCCTCGCGGGCGTCGAACGTATCGGCCTGCCGTCCGAGCGCGTGCCGTCTTTCGACGACGTCAACGCGAAGCTCACGCCCGCAACCGGCTGGCGCATCGTCGCCGTGCCCGGCCTCGTACCGGATCAGGTGTTTTTCGAGCACCTGGCGAATCGCCGCTTTCCAGTCACGTGGTGGATGCGCCGCCCTGACCAGCTCGACTACCTGCAGGAACCCGACTGCTTTCACGATCTGTTCGGCCATGTGCCGCTATTGATCAACCCGGTATTTGCCGACTACATGCACGCATACGGCCGCGCCGCGCTCGCTTCCAACGAAGCGGGCGCACTGCCGCTGCTCGCGCGGCTCTATTGGTACACAGTGGAGTTCGGGCTGATCCGCGATGCCGCGAGTCCAAACGGCGTGAAGATCTACGGTGCCGGCATCGTCTCGAGCAAGGCCGAGACGGTATACAGCCAGCAAAGCGCTGCGCCGAACCGGCTTGGCTTCGCGCTGGAACGGGTGATGAGCACGCGTTATCGCATCGATACGTTCCAGCAAACCTACTTCGTCATCGATGACTTCGCGCAACTGTTCCGCGTCGCACAATCCGACTTCGCGCCGCTGCTGACGAAGCTCGCCAATGCACCGGCCTACGCAGCGGGCGACGTACTCGATGGCGACCGCGTGATCTCGCGCGGAACCCGCGAGGGATGGCAAACCAGCGGCGACGTCTGAACACCAAGCCGCCTTAGACCGACCCGCCCCCGCCCGGCGCGCGGCGAGCGTTGCGCAACCGTGAAAAAATAACGGCTTCGCCCGCCCGCCGGCGAGCGTGTTCGACCAACGAGGTAACACCATGATTCAGAAGCTGACTTCCGCCGAGCGCACCCAGCAACTGGCGAAACTGCCTCGCTGGGAAAGCGTGGCGCAGCGTGACGCGATTCGCCGCACCTTTGAATTCGCCGACTTCAACGAGGCGTTCGGCTTCATGACGCGCGTGGCGATCAAGGCGCAGGAAATGGATCATCACCCGGAGTGGTTCAATGTGTACAACAAGGTCGATATCACGCTGTCCACCCATGAAGCGAACGGCGTGACCGAACGCGACATCGCGCTCGCGACATTCATCGACAGTGTTACTACGTAATACAAATAATTACGGGCCCTGACGCGCGTTTATATACAACTCGCCGCGTAATCAGTCCACAATGAAAGGACAATGCAGGCAATACCCTGGGCAAACCTTCAGTTCTACAGGCTATTCTTAAGTTGAACGTAAGCTTCCCACGCCCGCCTTGCAATCGGGTCAAAACGATCGAGTGATAGCGACTGCTGACGCTGTACAATCAGCAGCGCATACGGCTTGGAGAGCGCGCTTGCCTCCTTGCACAGAACGTGTTCGTCGCCGCTCGAAGGTGAGCGGGCGCGCCAGAAGTTGATCGCGGCTTCCAGTTCGTGAATGCTGATCTCGGACATGACTTCGTGATGACTGGCACGGCGCTTCGAGTCGGCTCGACAGCTGCTTCGCGGGGCCTCTGCCGCCGCGTCGCACGCTGGCTGTGTTGCAGGCGCCCCGGCGAACCGCTTGCCAAAACGCCTAAACCCATTGTACTTGAGCGAAATCCATGCGACTCCTTCTGATCGAAGATGACCGCCCCATCGCACGCGGCATCCAAAGCAGTCTCGAACAAGCCGGCTTCACCGTCGACATGGTCCATGACGGCATCTTTGCCGAACAGGCCCTCACGCAAAACCGCCACGAACTCGTGATCCTCGATCTGGGTCTGCCGGGCATCGACGGCATGACACTGCTGTCGCGTTTCCGCCAGAGCAACCGTCACACGCCGGTGATCATCCTGACCGCGCGCGACGAATTGAACGACCGCGTGCAAGGCCTGAACTCGGGCGCGGACGACTACATGCTGAAACCGTTCGAACCGGCTGAGCTCGAAGCGCGCATTCGCGCGGTGATGCGCCGCAGCGGTCCGCACGGCGACATGCCGCGTCCGGAAGTGTCACTGGGTGGTGTGCGGCTGTCGGGCGTCGACCGCCGCATCTTCAACGACGACAAACCGCTCGAACTGTCGCCGCGCGAATTCGCAGTGCTCGAAATGCTGCTGCTGCGTCATGGCCGCGTCGTCAGCAAGGCGCAACTGCAGGATCACCTGACGCACTTCGGCGGCGATCTCGGCGATACCGCGATCGAAGTCTACGTGCACCGTGTGCGCAAGAAGCTCGAGAACTGCCGTGTCGAAATCGTCACCGTGCGTGGCTTTGGCTATCTGTTGCAGGAAATCCGCCAGGCCGCATGACCGTCGTGAAGGCCGCGCATTGCGTCGCGGCCTAACGGCGCCGCGCCGGCGCCGCGCATCGGCTGTGCCCGCTGCGCGTCGGGCCGGACCCCGGACTGTCTCAAGGCGCTTCGCGCCGTTGCTACCGCAGTTTCCACCGCAGTCACAACTTTCCCGCGCCTACGATCATGCACCAGCCGGCCGCCAATAGTCTGCGCCGCACGCTGCTGCGGCGCCTCGCTGCTCCCCTGTCGTTGCTCGCGCTGATGAGCGGCCTGATCGCCTACTGGCTCGCCTGGCACTACACGCAGCACGTGGTCGATCGTTCGCTCGCGGACCTCGCGACCGCGATCTCCAAACAGATCCAGATTGCCGGACCGGAAGCGCCGATCACGGTGCCGCCGCTCGCGCAAGCGATGTTCTCCGACCCGGTCGAACATCTGGTCTACCGGATCAGCACCGGTGACAGCGAAATCGCCGGCGACCATAATCTGCCGCTGCAAGGCACCAACGTGCGCCGCATGCATTACGCGTACGTATTCGAGACGCAGCACGAAGGCGTGACCGTGCGGGTCGCTCAGGTGCGGGTCGACCAGCCGAGCGGCAATCCGATCGTCGTCGAAGTCGGGCAGCCCGTGCATCACCGCTACCGCATCGCCGCGGAGTTCCTGATCGCGATCATGATGCCGTTGCTGCTACTGCTGCTCGCCGGCTGGGTGATCGTGTGGCGCGTCGTCAATCAGCAGCTCAATCCGCTGACCGCGCTCGCCGATTCGCTGAACCGGCAAACGCACACGTCGCTCGAGCCGGTCGACGAAACCTATGTGCCGGTCGAGATCCGTCCGCTGACCGGCGCGCTGAACGCGCTGCTCGACCGTCTGAAAGCCGCCCTCGATGCGCAACGCAAATTCATCGCCGATGCCGCGCATCAGCTGCGCACGCCGCTCACCGCGGTGAAGCTGCATGCGGAGCAGGCGGTCGTTGCGCGTGATCCGCAGCAGACGCTCGCCGCCGTGCGCGAACTGCGCGCCGCGGCCGATCGCGCGGTGCGGCTGTCGAATCAATTGCTGTCGCTCGCGCGCGCCGAGCCGGGCGAACAGGCGGCCCGCTTCGTCAATGTCGACATGGCCGCGCTCGCCTTCGACACGGGCGCCGAATGGGTGCCGCGCGCGCTAGCGGTACACGTGGACCTCGGCTTCCAGCGCCTCGACGATCCGTCGAACGACGACCCGTTGATGGCGCGCGGCAACCCGGTACTGCTGCACGAAGTGATCGCAAATCTGCTCGATAACGCGCTGAAATATGTGCCACCTTCGCGGGCCGACGGCGGACGCATCACGGTGACGGTTTCGCAGACCCTGATCGACGATCTGCGCATGGCCGAGATCATCGTCGAAGACAACGGGCCTGGCGTGCCGCGTTCGCAGCAGGCGGACCTGTTCAAGCGGTTCTTCCGCGGCGACGGGCAGGCCGAGGCGGGGGTCGACAGCGGCGCGGGTCTGGGCCTTGCGATCGTCCACGACATCATGGTGCTGCATCACGGCAGCGTGCATTACGAGGACGCGCCGGAGGGTGGCGCACGCTTTATCGTGCGGATTCCGTTGCTGCCGCCCAGTGCGTCGGCAGACGCAGCCACCGCCAGCGATGCCAACGAGCGACGCGCCACGAAAAAACCGGCGCACTCGGCGCCGGTCGATTTGTAGAAGGTTTGCCGGGCTGCCGCGGCAGCGTTCGCCTTGGCGCTTCGATCAGCGCAGACAGCTAACGCCGCGCGCCGGCGCGTGGCTCATTTCTGGCTCATTTCTTCTTCGATTTCTTCGCAGATTTGCTGGACTTTTCCGGCTTGTCGGCGCCTTTTGCCGACTTGCCGCCGCCCTTGCCCTTTTGCGGCGGCGCCAGCATCGTGCCGCGGCACTTACGCGCGCCGCAACGGCATTCGTATTCCTTTTTCAGCTTCTTCGTCTGCCGCGCGTCGATCACGAGGCCATAGTCGTAAAAGACTTCCTCGCCCTCCGCAATATCGCGCAGCGCATGCACGTACACGTGTCCGTCGATTTCCTCGGCTTCGCAGTTCGGCGCGCATGAATGATTGATCCAGCGCGCGCTATTGCCGTTCACCTTGCCGTCGATAACCTTGCCGTTATCCAGCGCGAAATAAAACGTGTGATTCGGTTCAGCCGGATTATGCGGATGACGGCGCAACGCTTCTTTCCAGGTAATCCGCTCGCCCTTGTATTCGATCAGTCGTTCGCCCGCCGCGATCGGTTCGAGAGCAAACACGCCTTTGCCGTGCACACCCGAACGGCGCACGGCGATCCTGCGTGAATTCATTGAATGAATCCTTGTGAAGAACTGGAGAATCAAGTCTGGCAATCGTCAGGCACGTCTCGCGCGCGGCTTTTTCTGACGCGAATAGCAAACGCGGCGCCCTGCGAGCGCCGCGTCGACTTGCGACGCGCATCGCGCCACAACCGGCATCCTACACGCTGTGGACGGCTTCCTTCAACCGTCAGCCGATGCGTGTGTTCAACGTGCGACGAGCGTCACCGTTGACCGAACGTAATGTCGCCGAACAGCGCTTTCTGGTCGCGCGGCTGTGAACGCCAGTACTGCGGCGGTGCTTCGACGGTCGCGCCGAGGTTGGCGGCGGCATGCCACGGCCAGCGCGGGTTATAAAGCAGCGCGCGAGCCAGCGCGATCAGGTCGGCATCGCCCGCTTCGATCAGCTGCTCGGCGTGCAGCGGATCGGTGATGAGCCCGACGCCGATCGTCGCCAGACCGGTTGCGTGCTTGACCGCCTTCGCGAACGGAATCTGATAGCCCGGCTCCAGCGGGATTTTCTGCAGCGGCGACACACCGCCCGACGACACGTCGATCCAGTCGCAGCCGCGCCTTTCCAGCTCGTGCGCAAACGCGATCGTGTCTTCCAGCGTCCAGCCGCCTTCGACCCAGTCGGTCGCCGACACGCGCACGCCGACCGGTTTGTCGGCAGGGAATGCGGCCCGCACGATGTCGAAGATTTCGAGCGGGAAACGCATGCGGTTTTCCAGCGAGCCGCCATAGTCGTCGGTCCGCTGATTCGCGATCGGCGACAGGAACTGATGCAGCAGATAGCCATGCGCGGCATGCACTTCGAGCGCATCGATGCCGAGACGCGCGGCGCGGCGCGCGGACGCGGCGAACGCCTCGCGAATCCGGTGCAGGCCGGCGACATCGAGCGCAAGCGGCGGCTCCTCGCCCGGCTTGTGCGGCAGCGCCGACGGCGCATGCGGCAGCCACCCGCCTTGCGACACCGGAATCAGCTGGCCGCCCTCCCACGGCACATGGCTCGATGCCTTGCGCCCCGCATGTGCCAGTTGCATCGTCACGTTGATGTGCGAATGCTTGCGGATCGCGGCCAGCACTGGCACGAGCGCCTCTTCGGTCGCGTCGTCCCACAAACCGAGATCGCCGGGGGTGATGCGGCCATCCGGCTCGACGGCGGTCGCTTCGATGCACAGCATGCCCGCGCCGGACAGCGCGAGACCGCCGAGGTGAATCATGTGCCATGCGCTCGCTTCGCCGCGTTCGGCGGAGTACTGGCACATCGGGGAGACGACGATACGGTTGGGAAGCGTCACGCTACGCAGCGTGAGCGGAGAAAAAAGCGCGCTCATGGATTACGTCCAGTGAAAGCCCGAGAGCGATCGAGCATAGCACCGCGCGCGGTTTGCTGCAGAAACGGGGGCACCTCGCTGGCCACTCACGTCGCCATTCGGCGAGCCATTCAGACTTTCGTCTCGACCTGATCGAGCCATTCGCCGAACATGCGGCACCCGGCGGCTTCGAGCGCGGGACCGTATCGTGCGGTGTCGGCGCGCAACTGACGCGCGTCGATGCCGTGACTCGACAGTTCATTGGCATTGCCAATCAGCCAAGGTTCGAACCGATCGGTGCGGATCTCAGGATGACACTGCAAGCCCAGCACGTGATCTCCCCATGCGAAGGCTTGATTCTCGCAGGCCGGAGTCGATGCCAGACGGGTCGCGTTGGCGGGCAGATCGAAGGTGTCGCCGTGCCAGTGCAGCATCGACGTATGAGCGCCATCGAGATGACGCAGTGGCGAGGCGCGGCCCGCATCGGTCAGCGTAAGCGGTGCCCAGCCAAGTTCGGCCTGAGCCGCGGGGTAGACGCGCGCACCGAGCGCCCGGGCGATCAGTTGTGCGCCAAGGCAGATACCAAGTGTCGGCAAACCGGCCGCGATGCGCTTCTCGATCAACGACAGCAGCGGCGCGAGCGTGGGATACAGCGCGTCGTCGGTGGCACTGATGGGGCCGCCCAGCACGACCATCAGCGACGCGGCAACCGGATTGGGGGCCTCGATACGGGCGACGCCGACATCGAGATAGCGGACCGGACGCCCGCGCTCGCCGAGCACGAGCTCGAGACTGCCCAGATCCTCGAAGTGCACATGGCGGATGGCGAGTACTTCCCGATTCATCGGCCTGCCCTATCTTCAGGTTGACTAACGACTTGCCGCCAACGACTTTGTCCTTGCACGGCACCAGCCGGCAAGCAGGCGGCGTACACCGCCCGCCTTGGCCGGCCAGGTCATGTTAGCGGATTGTTCCGGAAGATGCCGGTTATTGGGCGAAGATCTTCCAGGTCTTCTTCTGGGTGGCGACGTCCGCCGTTTCGTGCACGGAGCAGTCGAGACGCACATCGGTATCCGACATGTTCAGGTCGAGCAGCGCGCAGTGATGCGGCGTCTTCTTCGGATTCTTGCTTGCCTGGAAATGCGTGCAGCTCAGGCACATGCGATGCGACGGAATCGTGTTTTGCGCTTCGAGCTGATAGATGGTCTTGAGCAGCGTGCGATAGAACACCGACTGTTCGTCCTCGCGCAGCGTGCCGACCGCCTTGGACAGGAAGTCCGGCCATTGCGCCGCGCGTTTGGCAGCGGTGCGGCCACGCGAGGTCAGGCGTACCGCGAGCGCGCGACCGTCGTCGAGTGCGCGACGCTTTTCGACGAGACCCTTGGTCTCGAGCGTGCTGACCGCATCGCTAGTGGTCGCGGCGGTCAGCGCCGTTTCGCGCGCGATCTCGCCGAGACGCATCGGCCCCTTGCGTTGCATCAACAGCACGAGGATTTCGCCCTGGGTCGGCGTCAGGCCCGCGCCTTCCGCCCATTCCCAAGCCTGGCTTCGCATCGCCGTGCTCAATCGCAAGAGGCTGTGGGTCACTCGCCCGTTTGCCTGTTCTCCGTATACGCCTTCGCTCATAATCTTCGATTCGTTTATTTACCGCTGGGGTGCGACGCCGGCCGTTGTCTGCCGGGGTACGCCCGTTGCGTGTGTGGGTAGCTTCGTCCGACCGCAGATGAAGCCGTTTGTACTATCTCAAAAATACACCGCCTTTGAAGCCGAAGGCGGCAAAAAAACGACATTCTATGCGAGACCTGCAAATCGTACAGCTAACTTATCCAACGCGAGCTGTGGATAAGCAGGGGAAAACGTTTGGACAGCCTGTGTACCGTTTTGCAACAAGCACTTGCAGCGTGTCGAGCGTTTCCTCGGTTGCGCCTGCCAGGCGTGGCCGGAGCGTCTTTTATCGACCCGGTTATCAATTCCCCAGAGCATTGACTTTGCAGGTATTTATTCAGTTGTCCACAGACTTCGGCAACGCCTGCTCACTGCTCCTAGGCTGGTATACGTAAACTTTCGACAAACCTGAAGGGTTGCGCGGACGAAAAGTCCTAAAAATTTTTTTACGAAAAAAAACCCGCGCATGGCGGGTTTTCGTCCGAACGTCGCGTACCTAGGCGCACGCAAACGCTTTCATGAGATCTTCGCGACTAGGCGCGCCACTGCAAACACTGCTGCCGGACCGCTTCGTGCAAGGACTTTTCCTGCGCGAACACGCTGCGCAGCCACGTCGCGTCGTTGACCTGGCCACGCGCGATCGCGCCGACTTCGGCCAGCGCATTGACCGAGCCGAGCGCTTCCGCATGCGATCCGATCTGTTCGAGCGTTTCGAGGATATCTTCGGAAATCGTCTTTCGTTCACCGGTTTGCGGATTGATGCAGGTGCCGCCGAGTCCGAAACGGCAGGCTTCGAAACGGTTGAACGTGTAGACCAGATAGTCGTCTTCCTGCGGCGTGATGGGCTTGTCGAGCAGCAGATGGCGAGCCAGCGTCTGGATGTAGCAGGCGATCGCCGCGGCGCGATCCACCGAAAACGGCGTATCCATCACTCGAACCTCGATCGTGCCGAACCCCGGCTTCGGACGGATATCCCAGTAGAAATCCTTCATGCTGTTGACCACGCCCGTGTGGACCATCTTCGAGAAATACTCCTCGAAGCTGTCCCACGTCAGCACGAACGGCGCCCGGCCCGACAGCGGAAAGGCGAACACGGAATTCAGTCGTGCCGAATGAAATCCGGTATCGACACCCTGTACGAAAGGCGACGACGCGGACAGCGCAATGAAATGCGGGATGAAGCGCGACATCGAATGCAGCAGATACAGCGCGCTGTTCGGATTCGGGCAACCGATGTGCACGTGCTGGCCGAACACCGTGAACTGCTTCGCGAGATAGCCGTACAGCTCGGAAAGATACTGAAAGCGCGGCGTATCGACGATCTGCCGCTCGCTCCATTGCTGGAAGGGATGCGTTCCGCCGCCGCACAGACCGACGTTCAGATGGTCGGCCGCGGATACCAGCGTGTCACGAATCTTGCGCAGATCGGCGACCGCCTGTTCGTGCGACGTGCAGATGCCGGTCGACAGCTCGATCATGCTTTCGGTGATTTCCGGCGTGATATTGCCGGGGATTTTTTCATCCTTGATAAGGCGCAGCAGATCCGTGCCGGCTTTGGTCAGATCATAGTCGTGCGTATTGACGATCTGCATTTCGAGCTCGATACCGAAGGTGAACGGTTTCGAATCGATGAAGGGTTCGAGTGACATGGCGTCCCCTGAGTCAGGTCGTTTGAGGCGAAGGTTTTGAAAAGTCGGGTTCGTGAAACGCGCCTGGCAGACCACGCGCGTTTCACGCTCACCCCTCGCGCCGCTCGGCGACGAGCGCGAGGCTGCGATAGACGAGCCACGGCCCGAGGATCTGCAGCACGAAAATCGAACACATGACGATCGCGCGCAGTTGCGGATCGAAGCTCGGATACAGGTTGTACGTGTCGTCGACAAGCAGGTACGCGAGCGCCGACATCGGTGACAACGACAGGCCGAGTGCGATGCCCTGCTTCAGGTTCAGGCCGCTCGGCTTCGCGAAAGCCAGCACGCCGACCAACTTCGCGACGAGGCGAGCAACGATCAGGCCCAGCGCCGCGACTCCGCCCAACGCAATGTGCCTCCATTCGAACGACGTCAGCGTCAGCACGAACAGAATCACCGTCAGCAGCCAGCCCGCGGTGCCGAAATGCTGCGGCCACAACTGCGGACGCGCTTCGTGATTCTTCACGATGATGCCCGCGGCGAGCAGCGCGAGAATCGTCGATAGCTTGAACAGATGCGCGACCGCGATCGCGAGCAGCACGAGACCGAACAGCGCGACGAACGAATGCTCGTCGTGCATGTTCAGGCGCCGGTAGAAGAACGTGCAGGTGCGCGCGAGCAGATATGCGAGCACGAGCGAGCCGACCAGCAGGTACAACGGCTGCAGGATCGTTGCGAACACGTTGCCGTATACCTCCTGATGCAGCCAGCTCGATACGAGCTTTTCGATCACGACCGCGTACATGCTGTTCAGCGCGGTCAAGGTCAGAAGACGCTGCGTGACCTGGCCTTCGGCGCGCAGTTCGGTCTTGAGCTGGATCACCATCGCGGGCGATGTCGCCATCGCGATCGCAGCGAGTACGGTCGCGACCATCAGCGGCACGTGCAGGAATAGCAGCACCGGCAGCACCAGCACGAAAGTCAGCGTGGCTTCGGCGACGCTCGACAGAATCAGCCACGGATTACGGCGGATCCAGCGCAGATCGAGCCGGCTGCCCAGTTCGAACAGCAACAGGCCTAGCGCGACGTCGAGCAGCGGCCGCGCGGCGCTCGCGGAATCCGCATCGATCACGCCAAAGCCGGCCCCGCCCGCTATGAGGCCGATCACCGCATAGCCGGAAATGCGCGGTAAGCGCCACGCGCGAAAGCAAAGCTCTCCGCACAGACCAGCGACAAGCAATGCGAGACCTGCCCAAAAAATGGCGTCGGGTGAAAGCGGCCACGCTGGCAGAAACGAAAACGCCGAATTCATCGTAATGGGTTCTCCTTGGCAGCAACGGCAGACGACACGAACCGGCGCACACGCACGCCGTGGCACGAGCGAACCGAGAGCGCTCGTTGTCGCAAGCGCTTCGCGAGGTCAGCGTTGCGAGGTTTCAATGATCGGATGATCGGAATGCGCCGCGGCCGCAAAAAACCGCACGGAGTCGGGCACATTCACGGGATGCGGCAGTAGCAACAGGCACGGTGAAGGAACGCCGTCGACCTTGAATCAGATTCTGTTTGACCGGCACCGTTCCATTGCTGCGCGTGCCGTCAGATGCGGTGGCACGACGCGGAAAAGAACCGGGATTGTGCCATAGCTTGTTCCGCGTTAACCGAAAAGACGTTAACTCGCTGGCAAAACGGTAAAAAAGTACGTTATTTTTATACTGAACGGAAAAAGCGACCTTTTTTCGAGGTATCGCGTCAATTTCGACAACGTCGCGAACGGCGAATCCGCTCCCTTGCGTTACGTTCGCGTGTGTGACTTTGGTGTGCGGTTTCGTCCGCGTTTTTTGGTGCTCTCCCACGGGTTAACGGAGCGCATCGAGTGATCCGTTTACGCGAGCTCGAACGAAATCTTCTAGCCCGATAGGCGGGGCGTTAGCTCCCGTCTTTGCTGTTTACTGGTTTACCGTATGTATACGTAGTAACAGTTAACAAGCTGCCTCGTTTTCTGTGGATAACCCGTGTTTACCGAAATGAATCATCGAGTTGTCGGCCGCATAACCGGATGTACAGCATGTGCGGCGGCGGCCGGTATACGCGAGCAACTTTTCGGACTTTTTCGCGATGTCCCAGTTACCCCGTTTACGTCCACAACGGCTCCACACGACTTGCGCCGGTTAACTGCGCGGTTATCCACAGGGTGCGGTGGATAAGCGGGCGTGTCGGTTAACGTGGTTTACAGCGCGGGCGGAGTTAACCTGCCGGGCGTTAACGCCGCAATGGTCGAAGCCGGTTAACCGATCGTCCCCTGCCGCAACGACCGCAGCAGAAAACGTGCGGGGTCGATGTCTTCGGCGAGACCGCGTTCGAGCGGCCACGGTTCGCCTTCGATCTGTGACGCGATCAATTCAGCGCCTAGCGCGGCCCATACCAGCCCGCGAGAACCATAAGCGAATGCGCCGTATAGACCGTCGACGCGCGGCAGATCGAGCGGCCATGCGCCGCGCAGGCGAGCTGCATCTCGTGCGGCAGCGGCTTCGTCGGCGAACTGGCCGATCATCGGCATGCGGTCCGAGGTCACGCAGCGAAACGCAACGCGTCCGCTGAGCGAGGTCAGCGACGCGTCATCGAGCGCGCTTGCGAACGATGGCAGCATCTGCGCGACGCGCTCGAGATTCTCGCGATGACCATCCGCGCGCAGCGACGTGTCGTGGTCGTCTAGTTCATAGGTCGCGCCTGTCAGCGTGACGCCGTTCGCGAGTGGCACGGCATAGCCCTCGCCGATCACCGGCAGCGCAAGCGCTGCGACGGTGCCCGCCGGCAGCAAGCTCAACTGGCCGCGAATGCTACGGGTCGGCGCATGACGCAAGCCAGCGATGCGCGCAGCTTCATGGGCGCCGGCGACGATTACGACCGGCGCTCGCGCGACCTCCTTTCCCTCGATATCGAAGACGGTCCACTGATCGCCGCAACGTTCGAGCCGCGCGACGTCGACGCCGAAGCGTCGTTCGAGCAAGCCGCCTGCCGATGCGAATTGCGCCGCGCAAAGAGAGGCGGGATCGATCCAGCCGCCGCGCGGAAAGAACCAGCCGCCACGCGCGAGCGGCATGCCGGCGAGTTGTGCTGCATCGGCCGCGGAGACCGGCGTCACGTAGTCGGACGGATAGCGAAACGTGGCGATAGCGTCGCCGATCGCGCGCGCTTCGTCGTCGTCCGCGGCGATCTGGAGCAGGCCACGATCGCCGCGGGCCAGTCGATGCCCTGCGTCTTCGAGTGCGGTCCAACGATTGAGCGCGTACAGAAAGCCCGCTCGCGTGACGCGCGACGCAACGCTGTCGTCGCGCGAAATCATTGGGTGAAATACGCCGGCCGGATTGCCTGACGCATCCTGTGCAACCGACCCATGCCGCTCGAGCGAAGTCACGCGCCACCCGCGTGCCGCAAGCCGCTCGATCACTGCGCAGCCGGCCAGCCCCGCACCGATCACGACAGCGTGTCGTTCATCGTGCCCGTACGGCGCGGGCGGTTCATAACGGCGCACACGCCAGCGCGGCGCGAAGCGGCCGACCAGCATCGCGCGTTTCCAGCCGAAGCCGTCGACCTTGCGATACTCGAAGCCGCATTGCGTCAACGCGCGTTTGACGTCGCCTGCGCTGCTATAGGTGGAGAAGGTCGCGTCATCGCCGGCGACCCGCGCGAGCGCCTTGAAGATCGCCGGGCTCCACAGCTCGGGATTTTTCGCGGGCGCGAAACCGTCGAGATAAAACGCATCGGCACGCAGCCGCAATGCGGGCAGGCTCTCGAGCGCATCGGCGAAGATCAACGTCAGCACGACGCGGCCGCCTTCGAATTCCAGCCGGTGCGTACCGGGCACAAGCATCGGCCATGCGTTCGCGAGCGTGTCCGCGAGTTGGGCGATCAGCGGATCGGAGATCGTCGATGCGTGGACGCGGCGCAGATCGGCGGCGCTAAACGGATGCTTCTCGGTCGACACGAAATGCAGCCGCTCGCAGCGTGCCGGATCGGCGCGCCACGCGGCCCAGGTGACGAGAAAGTTGATGCCGATGCCAAAGCCGGTCTCGAGGACGGTGAAGGTTCGACGGCTCTGCCATCTTTCGGGCAATTCGTTGCCGCGCAAAAAGACGTAGTGAGCCTGCTCGAGCGCGCCGACGGCGCTGTGATAGATGTCGTCGTAGTGCGGTGAGAAGGGGCTGCCGTTGTCGCGGAAAGCGAGGACGGCGGGGATCAGCGGATCGGTCATGCGCGACGGGAAAACACGCTCAAAAGATCGCTCGAAAGAGCGGGTTCGATGGTTGGAGTCGGCGCGCGCCGCGCGCGAGTCGCCGCAAAAGACCCATCAGGACGCTTTCAGACGCTTTGCTGCGTTGGCAAAAACCAACGCTAACCCCCGCCAGGACTGGGTTTCAGCCCTCGTTTAGGGGTGTTGAGGGGCGAATTTTCGATTTCCTTGCAAGAACGGCCCGAAAACCGTGCAATTCCTCGAAACCCTTATCCTGATTGGGTTTGCGCTGCGCTATCATAGCAAGCGCCGCGAAGGGAGCGGCAGCACGGCCGCCGAACAGTGTCCTGTCCGGCGTGGGAGATCTTCAGGATCGGGGCCGCAGCTGCTCGACGGCGCGGTGCGCGCACGTATAATCGGCGCGGTCGCGCTGTTCGTATCAACCTAAACTCAGAAAGGAACCTTAATGAACAAACAGGAACTGATCGACGCTGTCGCAGGACAGACGGGCGCCAGCAAGGCTCAAACCGGTGAAACGCTGGACACGTTGCTTGAAGTGATCAAGAAGTCTGTGTCGAAGGGTGAGGCGGTCCAGTTGATCGGCTTCGGTAGCTTTGGTTCGGGCAAGCGCGCAGCGCGTACGGGGCGTAATCCGAAGACCGGCGAAACCATCAAGATCCCGGCTGCCAAGACCGTCAAGTTCACGGCAGGCAAGGCGTTCAAGGACGCAGTCAACAAGCGCTAAGCAGATTGCTGCCGGGCAGTTGACACCCGCGAGAAAAACCCGCCAGTGGCGGGTTTTTTTTCGTCCATGCGTGCGGCTCAAATGCGAGGCGTGCTTCGTTCAGTCATGACGATGCGCATTCTTGCCGTGGTCATGTCCGCAATGCTCGCAGTCGTCGCCGTGCCCGTGATGATGGTGGTGATCATGCTCGTCGTCATGATCGTGGTCGTCGAACTCCCATGCCGGGAACGGATCGGGGAACTGCTGCCAGGCTTGCGGCCCGAGCGCGTATTCGTCGTCGGTGAGCAGACAGGCGTCGAACCTCGCGCGCCAGAGGGCGGGGTCGATGTCGACGCCGATCAGCACGAACTCCTGACGACGATCGCCGATGCTCATATCGTCCGGCGCGCCGTACCAGTCGGCGGCGATTTCGGCGGCCAACTCGTCGTCGCCTTCCGGCCACTCGCCGCGATCCTGCGCGGCCCACCACATGCCCGCGGGGCCGTGCCGGCAAGCGCCACCGGCCTGCGATAGCGAACCGCCGATATCGTTGCGCGTCGCGAGCCAGAAGAATCCCTTGCTGCGCAGTACACCCTTCCACTCCTGATGCAGCAGCTCCCACAGTCGCTGCGGATGAAACGGCCGGCGTGCGCGATAGACGAAATAGCCGACGCCGTATTCGTCGGCTTCGCTGTGATGCACGTGGCCATCTTGATCGCCGTGCTGATTCTCGTGCTTGTGCTCGAGCGCCGCGAGCCAGCCCTGCGCATTCGACGCTTCGTCGAAATCGAAGCGTCCGGTGTTCAGCACCTGATCGAGCGGCACTTCGGCAAAGCGGCTCACGAGCTGCACCGCACGCGGGTTCAGGCGCGCGAGGATGCGCTGCAAACGCGCGAGTTCGTCCGCGCTGACGAGATCAATCTTGTTCACGACGAGCACGTCACAAAACTCGATCTGCTCGATCAGCAATTCCACGATCGTGCGGTCGTCGTCTTCGTCGACCCTGACGCCGCGTTCGGAGAGCGCATCGGCGGACGCGTAATCGCGCAGGAAGTTGAACGCATCGACGATCGTGACCATCGTATCGAGCCGGGCGACTTCGCCGGGCGAGAGGCGGTCGTCGCCATCGAATGTGATGGTTTCGGCAATCGACATAGGCTCGGCGATGCCACTCGATTCGATCACGAGCGCGTCGAAGCGCTTTTCGCCGGCGAGGCGACGGATTTCGCTTTGCAGATCGTCGCGCGGCGTGCAGCAGATGCAGCCATTCTTGAGTTCGACGATCTGCTCGTCGACGCCCGACAGTTCGGCCGCATTACGCATGAGCGTCGGGTCGATATTGGCGTCGCCCAGATCGTCGACGATCACGGCGACGCGCAAACCGGCGCGGTTCGCGAGGATGTGCTTCAGGAGCGTGGTCTTGCCGGTGCCCAGAAAACCGGAGAGCACGGTGATGGGCAATAGCGGCTGGTTCATCGCGGTACGAATACGGGAAGATTGGAAGGCGTGCCGCGCGCGGGGTCAAATCGTCGGCATCGCTGCGACGGCGCGACAAAAGCACGAAGTCGCATTGTGCATTAAAATGCGTGCGGCTCGTGCGAGCCAAAGCGTTGGAATGGCTTACTGCGCGGGCATCAACTTCCAGCTGCGCAGAATCGCAGCGATCTGTTGCGCGTATTTGTCCCGCAACGTGGGCGTCTCCGAGTGGTATGCTCCGACCGCCTGCCAGGTATTGCCGTACTTGTTCATCTGCCGGCGCAGATGCCACGCCGCGATGTAAACGTTCTTGCACGGCTCCATCAGCGTGCCCTGCGAGATCCCGTACTGGGCGAGCACCGGCAGATGCACCGAATTGATCTGCATCACACCGTAGTCGGTCGAGCCATTCGCGTTCTTGTGCTGGGCATCCGGCCGGTTGTGCGACTCCTGCCACGCAATAGCCCGTAAGATCAGCGGATTGACCTTCTGATACTTCGCCGCTTCATCAAAGCAGTCGGCGCGCGCGGAGCCGGCCGCGGCGAGCAGCGCGAGCGTGGCGGCAACGGTGACGAGCGGACGTTTCATCGGTCAATAGGACTAAGCAAACCCGAGGTAAGAATCGGTAAGGCAGTTCGCCGGCCGCGTTTCGGCCGCAACGGCAAGCTGGCCGGGCGTTTGTCGAGCATCGGGGAAAACCCGCGTCAGCAAACACATAACAGTGGGTCGAACGGCTCGTATCATACCGGCAGTCCGACCTTCGTCAAGTTGGCTAACCGACATAAGACCGTACAAAGCCGGGTAATGGCGCGAGTGTACGGTGCTGGCTAGCTTTCATTTTAATAACAGCTCTGCGATCTTCATGAATTCGCATGGGGCCCCTTGTTTTGTTTCAATTCCGACATGAAAAGCTGTTACTGTTCGATTTTTTCGGACCTCGGGACGCCGGAACTCGAAGCGAAACTCGCTTTTAGGGCCGGCTCACAAACCGACCGGGCGGTAGCTTGCCGCCGGGTCCGCATCGCATGACCGTCGGTGGCAGAGGCTGCCGGCATCGATATCACATCCCATGAGAAGAAATTGTATGGCTTTGCGTCGGGTGGCAACGACGCTGCTGGTGGCTGGACTGATCACCGCGCAAACTGCACACGCGCAGGTGACACTCAACTTCGTCAACGCCGACATCGACCAGGTCGCGAAGGCGATCGGCGCGGCGACCGGCAAGACGATCATCGTCGATCCGCGGGTGAAGGGGCAACTGAACCTCGTGTCCGAAAATTCGGTGCCTCAGGATCAGGCGCTCAAAACCCTGCAGTCCGCGCTGCGCATGCAGGGTTTCGCGCTCGTGCAGGATCATGGCGTGCTGAAAGTGGTGCCCGAGGCCGACGCCAAGCTGCAAGGCGTGCCGACCTACGTCGGCAACGCGCCGACGGCGCGCGGCGACCAGGTCATCACGCAGGTCTTCACGCTGAGGAATGAGTCGGCCAACAATTTGCTGCCGGTACTGCGTCCGCTGATCTCGCCGAACAACACGGTCGCGGCCTACCCCTCCAACAATACGATCGTCGTCACCGACTACGCCGACAACGTGCGGCGCATCGCCCAGATCATCGCGGGTGTCGATAGCGCGGCCGGCCAGGCGGTTGCAGTCGTGCCGCTGAAGAACGCGAATGCGATCGACATCGCGCAGCAGATGAACAAGATGCTCGATCCGGGCTCGATCGGCAGCACGGACGCGACGCTCAAGGTGTCGATCTCGTCCGATCCGCGCACCAACTCGCTGCTGATGCGCGCGTCGAACACCGCACGCCTCGCGGCGGCCAAGGAACTCGCGAAGCAGCTCGACATGCCGACCACGATGCCGGGCAACATCCACGTCGTGCCGCTACGCAATGCCGACGCGACGAAGCTCGCGCGCACGCTGCGCAGCATGCTCGGCAAGGGCGGCGGCGAGGGTTCGTCAGGCGGCGCGAACGAGGCCAACTCGTTCAACCAGAACACGAGCGGCGGCGGCGGTGGTGGTGGCGGTGGCGGTCTGTCGAACAGCGGCTATTCGACGGGCTCGTCGGGTACGCCGCCGTTGCCGTCGGGCGGCCTCGGCGGTGGCTCGATGAACTCGCCGATGGGCGGCGGCGCTTCGGGCTCGAACAGTAACACCGGCGGTTTTCTCGGCGGCGACAAGGAAAAGAGCGAGGATCAGGGCGGCGGCATGATTACCGCGGATCCCGCGACCAACTCGCTGATCATCACCGCACCCGAAGCGACGTACCGCAACTTGCGCGCGGTGATCGACCAGCTCGATGCGCGTCGCGCGCAGGTGTATATCGAGGCACTGATCGTCGAGTTGAACTCGAATACGAGCGGCAACCTCGGCATTCAGTGGCAGGTCGCGAACGGCAACCTGTTTGCCGGTACCAACCTGGCGACTGGCTCGGGCAACAGCATCATCAACCTGACGGCCGCGGCGGCCGCGGCTGGTTCGACCGGCGGTCTCGCGACGGCGCTAGGCAGCCAGGCCCTGCAACAAGGCTTGAACGTCGGCTGGATCCACAACATCTTCGGCGTGCAGGGTCTCGGCGCACTGCTGCAGGCGCTGTCGCAGACCGCAGACGCGAACGTGCTGTCCACGCCGAACCTGATCACGCTCGACAACGAAGAGGCGAAGATCATCGTCGGTACCAACGTGCCGATCCAGACCGGTTCGTACTCGAACCTGACGAGCGGCACGACGAGCGCGGCGTTCAACACGTTCGACCGGGTCGACGTCGGTCTGACGCTGCACGTGAAGCCGCAGATTACCGACGGCGGCATCCTGAAGCTGCTGCTCTACACGGAAGATTCGGCGATCGTGAACGGCACGAACAACGCGGCGACGAACCCGGCGGGCCCGGAATTCACGAAGCGTTCGATCCAGTCGACCGTGCTGTGCGATAACGGCGAGATCATCGTGCTCGGCGGCCTGATGCAGGACAACTACCAGGTCAGCAACAGCAAGGTGCCGCTGCTTGGCGACATTCCCTGGCTGGGCCAGCTGTTCCGCTCCGAGCAGAAGACGCGCAACAAGACTAACCTGATGGTGTTCCTGCGCCCGGTCATTCTCGCCGACCGCGACACCACGCAGGCCGTCACGGCGAACCGCTACGACTACATCCAGGGTGTGCAGGGCGCGTACCGTCAGGACAACAACATCATGAGGGATCGCGACGATCCGGTCGTGCCGCCGATGCCGCTCGGCCCGAGCCAGGGCGGGGTGCCGGCGATGAACCTGTTCGACCTGAACCAGATGCGCCGCCAGCAGATGATGCCGCAGCAGGCACCGCAACAGGTTCCTCAACAGGTACCGCCGCAGGCCGTGCCGCAAGCTGGCGCGCAGACCACGACCCAACCCGTGCCGCAGACGATGCCGCAAACCATGCCGCAACCGGCCGTCGTCGAGCCGGCAAGCGGCCCGGTGTCGAGCACGGTGTCGCCGGGAGCGCGTCCGTGACGCAGATGCCCGCGCAAACCGCGCCTTCGCAACGTCCGCTGAACGGCGATGCCGCGGCCGGCGAGCGCGCGGCACCGTCCCCGCTTGCCGCCCGGCTCGTGCCATACGGTTTTGCGCGCAGCGGCCAGATCCTGGTCGCGCATCAGCATGCCGATAGCCTCGAAGTCTGGATCAGCGAGCGCACGAGCGAAGCCGCGCTTGCCGAAATCGCGCGCAACTACGGCGTGGTGTCGGTTGTGCGCGTGCCCGCCGACGATCTCGCGCAGGCGATCAACCAGGCCTATGCGCGCCAGGACGGCAGCGCCGCGCAGGTGGTCGGCGAAGTCGAAGGCGAAGTCGATCTGTCGCGGCTGATGCAGGACATCCCCGAGGTCGAGGATCTGCTCGAATCGGAAGACGACGCGCCGATCATCCGTATGATCAACGCGCTGCTCACGCAAGCCGCACGCGAGCAGGCATCGGATATTCATATCGAGCCGTTCGAGAATGCGTCGGTGGTGCGTTTTCGCGTCGACGGCACGTTGCGCGACGTGGTGCGGCCTAAAAAAGCGCTGCACGGCGCGCTGATCTCGCGGATCAAGATCATGGCGCAGCTCGACATCGCGGAAAAACGTTTGCCGCAGGACGGCCGCATCACGCTGCGCGTCGGCGGTCGTCCGGTCGACGTGCGGGTATCGACGCTGCCCACCGGCCACGGCGAGCGCGCGGTGCTTCGTCTGCTCGAAAAAGACGCGGCGCGGCTCAATCTCGAAGCGCTCGGCATGGCATCCGACACGCTCCGCCAGTTCGACAAGCTGATCGGCAAGCCGCACGGCATCGTGCTCGTGACGGGTCCGACCGGCTCAGGCAAGACGACGACGCTGTATGCGTCGATGTCGCGACTGGAGACGGCAACCACCAACATCATGACGGTGGAAGACCCGATCGAATACGACCTGTCCGGCATCGGCCAGACCCAGGTCAACGAGCGGATCGGCATGAGCTTCGCGCGCGCATTGCGCTCGATTCTGCGTCAGGACCCGGACATCATCATGATCGGTGAAATCCGCGACCTCGAAACCGCGCAAATCGCGGTGCAGGCGTCGCTGACCGGCCACCTGTGCTCGCGACGCTGCACACGAACGACGCGGCATCGGCCGTCACGCGTCTGACCGACATGGGCGTCGAGCCGTATCTGCTCGCCTCGTCGCTGCTCGGCGTGCTCGCGCAGCGGCTGGTGCGGCGACTGTGCCCGGTGTGCCGCGAAGAGCGCACCGAGGAAGACGGTAGCAAGCGCTGGCATCCGGTCGGCTGCGACCGTTGTGGCCAATCCGGTTACGCGGGACGGCGCGGCGTCTACGAGCTGCTGCTGATCGACGAAACGATCCGCTCGCTGATCCACCGCAACGCGGCCGATGCCGAAATTCTCGAAGCGGGCCGCGCCCAGGGCATGCGCACGCTGCGCGAGGATTCGGAGCGCTGGCTCGCATCGGGACTGACGTCCCTCGAAGAAGTGATTCGCGTGACGGGCGGAGCATAAGCGCATGCCGGCATTCCGTTTTGAAGCGATCGACGCGGCGGGCAAGGCACAAAAAGGCGTGCTCGACGCCGACAGTGCGCGCGGCGCGCGCACCAACCTGCGTTCGCAGGGACTCACGCCGCTCGTCGTCGAACCGGCGGCGTCGCGCACGCGCGGCGAGCGCAATCAGCGGCTCGCGCTCGGGCGTCGTCTGTCGCAGCGCGAGCAGGCCATTCTGACGCGGCAGCTCGCGAGTCTGCTGATCGCGGGCCTGCCGCTCGACGAAGCGCTCTCGGTGCTGACCGAGCAGTCGGAGCGCGACTACATCCGCGAGCTGATGGCGGCGATTCGCGCCGAAGTGCTCGGCGGTCATTCGCTTGCCAACGCGCTGCAGCAGCATCCGAAGGATTTCCCCGAGATCTACCGGGCGCTCGTCGCGGCCGGCGAACACACGGGCAAGCTCGGCCTGGTGCTGTCGCGGCTCGCCGATTACATCGAGCAGCGCAATGCTTTGAAGCAAAAAATCGTGCTGGCGTTCACGTATCCGACGATCGTCACGATCATCGCGTTCGGCATCGTCACGTTCCTGCTCAGCTATGTGGTGCCGCAGGTCGTCAACGTGTTCGCGAGCACCAAGCAGCAACTGCCGTTTCTGACGATCGTGATGATGGCGCTGTCCGGTTTCGTGCGCCACTGGTGGTGGGCGATGCTGATCGGCGTGATCGTGGTCGTCTATCTGGTGCGCGCGACGCTCCGGCAACCGGGGCCGCGTCTCGCCTTCGACCGCTGGCTGCTGACCGCGCCGCTGCTCGGCAAGCTGGTGCGCGGCTATAACACCGTGCGCTTCGCCAGCACGCTCGGCATTCTGACCGCGGCGGGCGTGCCGATTCTGCGCGCGTTGCAGGCCGCGGCCGATACGCTCAGCAACAACGCGATGCGCGAGAACATCGACGATGCGATCGTGCGGGTGCGCGAAGGCACGTCGCTGTCGCGCGCGCTCGGCAACACGAAGACGTTTCCGCCGGTGCTCGTGCACCTGATCCGCTCGGGTGAAGCGACCGGCGACGTGACGACCATGCTCGATCGCGCAGCCGACGGCGAAGCGCGCGAGCTGGAGCGCCGCACGATGTTCCTGACGAGCCTGCTCGAGCCGCTGCTGATTCTGGCGATGGGGGGCGTGGTGCTCGTGATCGTGCTTGCGGTGATGCTGCCGATCATCGAACTGAACAACCTCGTGCAGTAGCTGTGGCCGTACCGCGAGGAAGGAAAAGAAAGGATTTGCGCGGCGTGCCGTATCAGCCGCGCAACCGCTTCAGGTTTCAGCGCACGTAAATGGTGGGACCGCTGGAGTTGGCGGGCAGGAAGATTTCCGAATGGGCGCCGTTGCGGTCGATGATGATCGAGCGGGCGCGAACTTCGGAGAGCCTGGTGCCTTGCATCAGCGTGCTGCCGAGCGACACCGCGTGCGGCGGCTCGCCACCGACGCTGACGATCGCCGCGGCGCCTTCGCTCAACGCGAGGATGCCGAACAGATGGATGTCCTGATTGACGTTGCGCGTGAGCTGTCCGCCGAACAGCGTCGCGGCCTGGTCGGTCGAGACCTGCGCGTGTGCGGCGGCAGCCGGTAGCGGCGCGCCGGACATCGTGGTGAGCGTGATGACCCAGTACGTGAGCGTCGCGCAGAAAACGGCGAACAGCGCGAGCGACAGGAGGCGGATTTGGATGGCGTTCATGCGCACATTGTACGGACTATTGTGAAAATTGCGGTGGGTTGAAAGCCTTCAACTGCATGACATTAAAATGACCGGCCCGGCGTATTCAATCTGACAACCCGAGCCAAAAATTTCATCTGAAAAGAGGTAGCAAGCTATGCAACTGTCGACCATTCGCCGCGCTGACAACGCGGGTTCACGCGGCCGCCGTCAACGCGGTTTCACGCTGATCGAAATCATGGTCGTGATCGCGATTCTCGGCATTCTCGCCGCGCTGATCGTGCCGAAGATCATGAGCCGTCCGGACGAAGCGCGGCGCGTCGCCGCGAAGCAGGATATCGGCACCGTGATGCAGGCGTTGAAGCTCTATCGTCTCGACAACGGCCGCTATCCGACCCAGGAGCAAGGCCTGCGCGCGCTCATCGAAAAACCGTCCACCGACCCAGTGCCGAACAACTGGAAGGACGGCGGCTATCTCGAGCGTCTGCCGAACGATCCGTGGGGCAACGCGTATCAGTATCTGAATCCGGGCGTGCACGGTGAGATCGATGTATTCAGCTACGGCGCCGATGGCAAACCGGGCGGCGAAGGCAACGATTCCGACGTCGGGTCCTGGCAATAAGCACGCTGAACAGAGCATCCGCCAGGCTCGATGATGTTCACGCACGCACCCTCGTTGGCACAGGGTTGGCCGCTGGTCTCACCGGGCGCCCTGCCCGCCACGCCGCAATTTGCATGGCGCGACGAAGCGCGCGTGTTTCACCGATGCATTGCTGTTTGAATATTCGTGGATCGTCGATGGCCGGCACTATGCGCACGTCCGCTTGCAAGTCCCCCGTGGACACCCCGTGTACGGCTTCGCGGCCGCGCTACCGGCAACGCCGCGGCCGCGCGGCTGGCTTCACGCTGCTCGAAATGATGGTCGTGCTCGTGATCGCGGGCCTGCTCGTGTCGCTGACCGCGCTTACGATGACCCGCAATCCGCGCACCGATCTGAACGAAGAAGCGCAGCGTCTCGCGCTGCTGTTCGAATCGGCTGGCGACGAAGCGCAAGTGCGCGCGCGGCCGATCGCGTGGCAGCCGTTCGAGGGCGGCTTCCGTTTCGATCAGCGCACCCAGGACGGCTGGCGTCCGCTGCGTGACGATCTGCTCGGGCCGCGTAAGTGGGAAGGCGGCGTGACCAGTGTCGCGATCAGTTACCCGGGCTCGGATTCACATGCCGATCGCATCGTATTCGGTACCGAGGCGATCGACGTGCCGGTGCAGGTCACGCTGTTTTCGGCGGCCGGACAGGCGACGATCGTCAGTACCGGCAATGGCCGCTACGAGGTGCGCTGACATGCGGATGCGTCGTTATGGCAGGCCCGCCCATGCCTCTTCTCTCTTCAACATGCGCGCTATCGCGTGCCACAACCAGCGCGGCTTCACGATGATCGAGGTGCTGGTCGCGCTCGCGATCATCGCGGTCGCGCTTGCCGCGTCGCTGCGCGCGGTCGGCAGTCTGGCGAGCGGCGAAGCCGATCTGCATCGGCGTCTGCTCGCCGGCTGGAGCGCGGACAACGCGCTCGCGGACCTGCATCTGAAGCATGCCTGGCCGAACATTGGCTCGACGAGCTTCGATTGCTCGCAAGGCAATCTGCAATTGCGCTGTACCGAGCATGTGACGGCGACGCCGAATCCGGTGTTTCGCCGTGTCGAAGTGATGGTGACGATGCCGGGGCAATCCGGCAATCTCGCCCAGATGGTCACGGTGGTCGCGAATGAAGCCAACCGCTCGCTGTGAGCGCCGCCGCCGTTACGGCGCGCGCGGCTTCACGCTGATCGAACTGCTGGTCGCGATCGCGATCCTCGCGGTGATCGCCGTGCTGTCGTGGCGCGGGCTCGATCAGATCATCCGCGCCCGCACGACGATCACGAACGCGATGGAAGACGAGCGGGTGTTCGCGCAGCTGTTCGATCAGATGCGCATCGACGCGCGGCAGGCCGCCAGCGACGACGAAGCCAGCCAGGCCGCGGTCTCGGTGTCCGGCAACACGCTGCAGATCGTGCGGCACATGGTGCTGCCGGGCGCCGCGCCGCGTCTGCAGGTGGTGCGCTATCAGATCTCGAACGGCCGCGTGGTGCGCTATGCGTCGCCGCCGATCGGCAACGTCGGCGACTTGCGGCGCGCATTGCACGGCAGCGACGAAGGCTGGAGCGCGGTGCCGCTGATGGGCGGCGTCGGCTCCATCTCGGCGCGCATGTACGTGCCGAAGCTCGGCTGGACCATCCAGATGAACGACGTGCAAACCGCGATGAACCAGGCCGTCAACAATCTGAAGGTGCCGCAGCTCGGCAACGCGCCGATGCCGCGCTCGGTGACAGGGCTCCAGGTCAGCATCGGCGCGACATCGCTCGCACGGCCGATCACGCGTGTTTTTCTGGTCGGAGAATGACATGACGTTCTCCTCGTCATTGCCGAAGAAGTCCGCATCCGCTTCGCGCGCACGTGCGCGAGAGCGGGGCGCGGCCATCATCAGCGCGCTGCTGGTCGTCGCGTTGTCGGCGATCCTCGTGTCCGGCATGTTGTGGCGCCAGCAGGTGCAGATCCGCCGCATCGAGAATCAGCGGCTGCTGTCGCAGGCGCAATGGGTCGCGCGCGGCGCGCTCGACTGGACCCGGCTGATCCTGCGCTCCGAGGGCGATACGTCGGCGGGCATCACGTATCTGGGCGGCTTGTGGGGCGTGCCGATCGCGAAAACGCGGCTGTCGGATTTTCTCGGCCAGATCGGCGAGGTGCGCGCTGAGCAAGGCGCGGCCACGTACCTGTCGGGCTCGATCGAGGACGCCCAGTCGAGATTCAATCTGCGCAATCTGGTCGCGAGTCCGGCGCCCGGCGTGACGCAAATCAGCGCCGAGCAGATGGCCGCGTATCAGCGCCTGCTGGTGTCGCTCGGCCTGAGCGGGCAGCTCGCCAAAGTGACCGCGCTGCATGTGCGCGCGGGACTGTCGCAATCGGCGACGCGCTTTCAGACCGGCACGTCGATCAGCAGCTCGCCGCAGGTCGGCGGCGGCGGTATGACGGGTGGCAGCTTCACGAACCAGCCCGGCATCGAGGACGGCGAGGACAACGTGGCGGTCGCGCCGCTGCTAATGACGGGCGTCGATTCGCTGCTCGACATTCCGGGCTACACGCCGGAGATCGTCGCAAAGCTGCGGCCGTTCGTCACCGTGCTGCCGACCGTCACCGCGATCAACATGAACACCGCGTCGGCCGAAGTGATCGCGGCGGTGGTGCCGGGCATGACCGTGTCGCAGGCGCAGGCGTTGGTCGCGCGGCGCCAGACCGTGTTTTTCCGCAACGCCGGCGACGTGCAGCTCGCGCTGACCGCCGCCGGCGTGCAATCGGCGTCGATCGATCCGAATCAGTTCGACGTCAATTCGAGCTACTTTTTAGTCCACGGCAGTGTGCAGCACGAGCGCGCCGAAGTGGATCGCACGACGCTCGTCTATCGCGATCCGCTGACTCACACTACGCGTATCGTGCGGGTACAAGACCAACTATGAATAACGCAATCCACAGAGAGAGTGGCCTTTGAGCACGCTGATCGTCCTATTGCCGCCGCGTGATCCGGCGGTGCCCTCGCAGGAGTGGCAACTGCCCGAGCTACCGTTCGTGCTGCTCGATAAGGCCGGGCGCACGCAGCGCGCCGGCCGCTCGGCGCTCGCGCTGCTGCCGCGCGCGAACACGACGGTGCTGATGGTCGCCGCGCGCGACCTGCTGCTGATGCCCGCGACGCTGCCGCCGCTGCGCGGCCCGAAGCTGCGCCAGGCGCTGCCCAATATCGTCGAGGATCAACTGATCCAGGACCCGCAGACCTGTCATATCGCGGTCGATCCGCAGGGGCTTGGGGAAGGCCGGCACCTGCTCGCGATCATCGATCGCGGCTGGTTCCGTTTCATCTGCGAGGCGTTCACGGCGGCCGGTCATCGCAGCCTGCGCGCGGTGCCGGTCACGCGTTGCCTGCCGCCGGCGCCGGTGACCGAAGCCGCCGCGAACGTCGACGAAACCGCCGAGGTGCGCGAGCCGGTGCTGGCTGGCGCGGCGAGCGTCGCGACGTCGCTGCCGGGCGTCGCGCCGGTGGTCGCGCCCGAAGCGCCGTCCATCGTGCCGATGGTGGCCGCGGTGCTCGGTGCGGTCGTGCAGACCGCGCCCGCGCTGCTGGTTGAAGGCGCGGTCGACAGCGGCGTGCCGCGCGTCGAACTGGCGATTGCGCGCGGCGTGCAGGGCGAGGGTCTCGCGGCCCCGGCCAATGCGGTGAACGCGACGCTCTCCGCGCTGGCAGGGGCGGCGCCGGTGTCGCTGTACATGCTGACCGAAGTGCCGGGTAACGAGCCCAGCCACCCGACGACGAGTCCCGCGCGGCTCGCCTCGCATATCCACGGCGCGAGTCCGCTGCCGTTCGAGCAGCTCGCGCGGCGCGCGCTCGAATGCCGCTTCGACCTGTGCCAGTTCGAATTCGCGTCGCAGCCGTGGCGCCTCGATCGCGCGACGCTGCGGCGTCTACGTCTGCCGATCCTGCTCGCGGTCGCCGCGCTGGTCGTCGCGATCATCGGCGCGAACGTGCAGTGGCTGCTGCTCGCGCGTCAGCGTGACGCGATCAACCAGCAGATGACGGAGCTGCTGCTCAACACGTTCCCGAAGACGACCGTCGTGCTCGATGCGCCCGATCAGATGGCGCGTCAGTTGCAACAGCTGCGCGTCGCGGCGGGCGAGCTCTCGCCGGAGGATTTCCTGTCGCTCGCCGACGGCCTCGCGCGCTCGTTGGCGCCGCTGCCGGTCAACGGCATCGCCGCGCTGGACTACCACGAGCACCGCCTCGACGTGACCTTCAAACCCGCGATCAAGGTCGACCCCGACTTCGCCAAGCGCCTCGCGCGCAACGGCCTGACCGGCGCGATCGACAGCAGCACCGGCAAGTGGACCATCAGGAACGGACAATGAAAGCTGAACTCGCTCAAACATGGGCTGGCTTCTGGGACCAGCGCACCGATCGCGAAAAGGCGCTGCTGACCTGGGGCGGTGCCGCGCTCGCGGTGGCGATCGCGTGGTCGGTGCTGTGGGCGCCCGCGCAGGAAGGCCGCGCGCATCTGCGTCAATCGCTGCCCAGCCTGCAGCGGCAGCTCGCGCAGATGACCGCGCAAGCGAACGAGGCGCGATCGCTGTCGGCGGCCGCGCAAGGTGTCGCACCGACCGGCGCGGCGCTGAAGGACGCGCTCTCCGCGTCGCTCGGCGAACACGGCCTCGCCGCGACGCAGGTGCAGTTCGTCGGCAACGCGGTGCAGGTGCAGATGAAAAACGTCGCGTTTCCGGCCTGGACCGCGTGGGTCGATGACGTTCGCAAGCAGTTCAAGGTGCAGGTCTCCGAGGCGCACATCACCGCGCTGAAAGACGACGGCCAGGTGGATCTGACGGTCGCGCTGCAACCGTCGACCGCGAAATAACGACGCGCCGCTCGGTACAGGATCTCGCATGAATTACTGGATGTGGCGCCTGCGTAGGGCGCTGCCGTGGCTGGTGGTCGCCGTTTTGTCGGCGGCGGCCGTGACGCTCGCGTTGCTGCCGGCCGCCTGGATTACGCCGCAATTCGCGCGGCAAACGCATGGACACGTCAATCTCGTCGACGCCGAGGGCTCGCTGTGGCACGGCTCGGCGACGCTGATGCTGGCCGCCGGCTCCGATTTGAGCGCGGCGACGCTGCTGCCTGGGCGGATCGAGTGGCGCACCGCGTTCTGGCCGCTTTTCACCGGCCGCGTGCGCATGGTCATGCGCCATAGCGACGCGATGCCCGACCCGATCACGGTCGATGTGACGCCGCGCGGCGCAACCGTCACGCCGGGCGTGCTCGCAGTGCCGGCGTCGCTGCTCGCGGGGCTGGGCGCGCCATTCAACACGCTCGATCTGCAGGGCAATGTGCAGTTGTCGTGGACCGACTGGCGCAGCTTCAACGGCGAAGCGTTCGGCCAACTGACGATGACGCTCGCCGACGTCAGCTCGCGTGTGTCGCTCGTGAAGCCGCTCGGGTCGTACCGGGTCAGGTTTCAGGCGCAAGGCAAGTCGTCGGCGCTCGATCTGAGTACGATCAAGGGCCCGTTGACGCTGACCGGCAGCGGCACGGTGTCGGCCGCATCGACATCGTTTCGTGGCACGGCGAGCGCCGCGCCGGAACAGCATGACAATCTCGCCGGCCTGCTGAATCTGCTTGGCCGGCCGAGCGGGCCGGATACGGTGGCGCTGACCTTCATGCACTGAGGTGCGCTTCGCACGCGTAGCGCGATGAAAAAAGAGGCATGGCCGCGACTCGCGGCCATGCCTCTTCTGTTTTGTGGTGATGCTGCGCGGCGGGCGCAGCGGACAACTATTTGCTTTGTACCCGCGCTTGCGGCGCGTTGCTCTGTGCGATGGACGCCGCGCCGACTGCCGGAGCCGCAGCCGCCGGAGCCGATGCCGGCAGCGGCGCGGGCGCCGCGACATCGCCGGTCTCGCGATTCATCTGCGACGCGTCCCAGCCGCCGCCGAGCGCCTTCACGAGCCCCACCGACGACACCATCCGCTGCCCGGCGATATTCTCGAGCTTCTGTTCGGCCGTGAACGCGGTGGTCTGCGCGGTCAGCACATTGACGAAGCCGACCGTACCCGCCTTGTACTCGTTCGTCACGATTGCGAGCGCCTGGCGCGCCGAGTCGACCGCCTGCCGCTGGACGACGATTTCCTGCTCGAGGATGCGCAGCGACGCGAGGTTGTCCTCGACGTCCTGGAACGCGGCGAGCACCGTCTGCCGATAGCTCGCGACATCCGCGTCATAGGTGGCGCGCGCGGCCTCGGTTTGCGCCTTGCGCAGGCCGGCGTCGAAGATCGTCCCGGCCAGTTGCGGGCCGAGCGTCCAGAAGCGCGACGGCAACGACAGCAATTGCGAGAACACCGAGTTCTCGAAGCCTCCGGTCGCCGATAGCGTGAGCGACGGGAAGAACGCGGCGATCGCCACGCCGATCTGCTCGTTGGCCGCCGCGGCCTTGCGTTCCGCCGATGCGATATCCGGCCTGCGTTCGAGCAGCGCGGACGGCATCTGCGCAGGCACGGCGGGCGGCGTCGCGGTGAGCGGCATCGGTGGCAGCGAGAACATCGACGCGGGCACGCCGATCAGCACCGCGATCGCGTGCTCGTCCTGCGCGCGCTGGATGCCGTTCTCGATCGCGGCGGCCTGCGCCGATTGCAGCTGCGTTTGCGCCTGGATCACGTCCGAGCGCGCGGCGACGCCGGCCGCGTACTGATTCTGCGTGAGCTGCAGCGAGCGCTGATAGGCGAGAACGGTGTCGTCGAGCAGCTTCTGCGTGGAGTCGAGCGCGCGCAGCAGGAAGTAGGTCTGCGCAAGCGTGGCCTGAGCGGACAGGCGCGCGTTCGCGAGGTCGGCGGCCGCGCCCTGCTGGCCGGCTTTCTGCGCGTTGACTGAGCGCGTGACCGAGCCCCACAGGTCCGGCTCCCAGCTCGCCGTCATCTGGACGTTGAAGCTGTTATTGATGCCTTCGCGACTGGTCGCCGTCGTCGCATTGCCGCCGGTTTGCGAGCCATTGCCCGAGCGGGTCGCGCCCGCCGACGCACCGATGGTCGGGAAGTACGCCGCCCGCGCTTCGCCGACGAGCGCGCGCGCCTGCCGGTAGTTCGCGGCAAATTGCGCGATGGTCTGGTTCGCGGCGTTGAGCTTGTCTTCGAGTTCGTTGAGCTTCGGGTCTTCGTAGATCGCCCACCAGTCGCCGCGGTCGTGTTGATCGGCGGGTTCCGCAACCTTCCAGCCGGGCGCGGCCTCCTTGAACGACGCGGGGATCTCGGTGGCCGGCCGCTGATAGTTCGGGCCGACCGCGCAGGCGGTGACGAGTGCCGCGCAGGCCGCGCTGACGGCAAGGGACAGGACGCGCGGCGCAAATGCCCGCGCGCGCGGGATTCGAACAGACTGCATGCAATGAATTCCTTCTGGACGCCGCGGTATGGCCGGGAACGGCGCCACCGGCCGGGCGAGATCGTGGTCTGCCGGAATGTTAGCGTATGGGCCCGCGCGAGCGCGGGAAACTGAAAGCTGGAAGGTTAATGCGATGCGGTGCGCAGGTGTGTTACTTGCGGCAACGCGATGGTTACGCGTTGTTACTGGCGCAGCGAGGGGCGGCGGGTTTGTGTGTTTGAAATAGCGAGAAAAGCGCGCGGCGAACCGGTGCGCCTTCAGAGCCTCGTTTCCGTGGACTGGGCCTGCTGGCGTTGACGCTGACGGTGACTCGCGAGCTTGCCAGCCGAGGCGCGGCACGACGCACCGCCGGATGCGAGGCAAACGTTGCCGCTGTTGGCCGTCGCGGCGACGACGTCTTCCGTCTCAATCGGCAGGCTTTTCTTCGGCAACACGATTTCGCTGCACTGGCCGAGCGCGGCCTTGCCTTTCTTCGCCCGCTTCGACTCCCGTCGATGCTCGGCCCAGGCGAGCAGCGCGACGCCCACCGACCCGCCCGGCAGCACGAACAATCCCGCGAACAGCGCGAGCTTCCACCAGCGGTGCCGGCCCTGGAAGCTATGGAGTGCGGAATCGGTCAGTGAGCGGCTGAGGCCGCCAAGCGTGTGTTTGAGGTACTGCATCGGGGGAATCCTTTGGCGCGCGTCGCGAGGCGGGCGGCGTGCGGTCGATCGGTCAGAACATGGTCTCGAATGGCGCAGGACGCGCGAAACTCATTGCTTGTCATAATATTGACTATGCAAGCAAATTTCAAGATACTGTCCCGCGCAAAAGATTCGACTGTTGTTTTTAGGTTGGCCAGGTGGCGCACCGCAAAATGTGATTTGACTTGTCTGCTTAGGCAGCTAAACTTCGTCTTGCGTGGATGTTTCGGATACCCCATGGTTGATGGCCCCTACAAAGCGGATGAAGTCGAGCTCACGAGCAGTCTTGGCTACTACCTGACGAAAGCGCGCAATGTGCTGGTCGAGCGCACGGACCGTGCGGTCAAGCCCCTCGGACTCACCGCGCAGCAGATCGGCGTGATTCTGATGCTGTCGTCGCGACGCGCGAGCACGCCTTTCGAGCTGTCGCGCGCGATGTCGTACGACAGCGGCTCAATGACGCGACTGCTCGATCGTCTGGAAAAGAAAGGCTTCGTCGTGCGCACGCGCAGCAACGACGACCGACGCATGGTGAAACTGGAGCTGACACCGCAGGGCCATGAGGCCGCACGGCAGTTGCCGAACCTAGGCGCGACCGTGCTGAACGACCAGCTGCGCGGCTTTACCGCCGAAGAACACGCGACGCTGATTCACCTGCTCGCCCGTTTCATCGCAAACGGTCCCGAGGGGGAAGCCGAAGTGGGTTGCGGTCCGGCCCCACCGTCGGACGAGCCGCGGCGATGAGCCGAAGCATGCGTCGAGGCGCGGTCGTCGTCGGATGGCGGCGGCGCTTCATCACGAAGTACTAGCAAGACAATCACAAGGCGCCTTTTCAAGGCGCCATTGTCACCAGATATCTGTCTGGGCAGAGGGTGATGCGGCATGTAAGCAGTATGTCCAGGACACCCGATAAAGCTGCCGCGACAAGCATTTGCCGCCTGAGGAGAACCCAACCTATGGATGCCACGGCTTCCAACGCCGCGCTGCCCGCAGCCGAACCGGCCCCACTCAAAGGCGGCACGCTCGCGCTGCTGACCGTCGGCCTTGCGCTCGGCACCTTCATGGAGGTGCTCGACACGTCGATTGCGAACGTCGCGGTGCCGACCATTTCTGGCAGTCTCGGTGTCGCGGCCAGTCAGGGCACCTGGGTGATCTCGTCGTATTCGGTCGCCTCGGCGATCGCCGTGCCGCTGACCGGCTGGCTCGCGCGACGCGTCGGCGAGGTACGGCTCTTCACGCTGTCGGTGCTGCTGTTCACGATCGCGTCGGCGGCCTGCGGTTTTGCGCATAACTTCGAATCGCTGATCGCCTTCCGGCTCGTGCAAGGGCTCGTGTCCGGGCCGATGGTGCCGCTGTCGCAGACGATCCTGATGCGCTCCTACCCGCCCGCGAAACGCGGTCTCGCGCTCGGCTTATGGGCGATGACCGTGATCTGCGCGCCGATCTTCGGCCCGGTGATGGGCGGCTACATCACCGATAACTTCACGTGGCCGTGGATCTTCTATATCAACGTTCCGATCGGCCTGTTCTCGGCGTTCTGCGCATATCTGCTGCTGCGTGGCCGCGAGACCCAGGCGACGCGCCAGCGCATCGACGTGGTGGGCCTCGTGCTGCTCGTGACCGGCGTGTCTTGCCTGCAGATGATGCTCGACCTCGGCAAGGACCGCGACTGGTTCAACTCGACGTTCATCGTCGCGCTCGCCGTGATCGCGCTCGTGTCGATCGCGTTCCTGCTCGTGTGGGAGTTGACCGAGGATGAACCGATCGTCGACCTGTCGCTGTTCAAGGATCGCAATTTCGCGCTTGGCGTCGTGATCATTTCGTTCGGCTTCATGGCGTTTTTCGGCTCGGTGGTGATCTTTCCGCTATGGCTGCAAACGGTGATGGGCTACACGGCGGGCCTCGCGGGTCTCGCCACGGCTCCGGTTGGACTCCTCGCGTTGTTTCTATCGCCGATGATCGGCAAGAACATGCATCGGCTGAATCTGCGCATGGTCGCGAGCTTCGCGTTCATCGTGTTCGCGATCGTGTCGTTCTGGAACTCGACGTTCACACTCGACGTGCCGTTCGGCCACGTGATCCTGCCGCGGCTCGTGCAGGGTATCGGCGTCGCATGCTTCTTCGTGCCGATGACGACGATCACGCTGTCGAGCGTGCCCGACGAGCGCCTGGCGAGCGCGTCGGGTCTGTCGAACTTTTTCCGCACGTTGTCGGGCGCGATCGGCACTGCGATCAGCACGACGTTCTGGGAAAACGACACGATCTATCACCACGCGATGCTCGCCGATACGGTCAACACGTATTCGGCCAACACCAACGCCTATACCAATGCGCTCGCGGGCGCCGGGCTGTCCGGCGACAGTCTCACCGCGCAGTTGAACCAGGTAGTGACGAGCCAGGCGTACATGATGGCCACCAACGACTTTTTCCGCATCTCGTGCGCGGCGTTTATCGTGCTGGCGTTGCTCGTGTGGATCACCAAGCCACGCAAGGGCAGCGGACCCTCGCTAGGACACTGAAGCAAGCGCGCCGCAGCGGCGAATGCATCGCCGCTGCCGCCAGCTTCAGCTATTGCGACATCGCCTCGCCATTCGGCAGCCTGCTGCTCTTTCCGGGAATCGTCTCCGGATGCGTCGTATCGGGCGCGTTCTGCGATGGCGTCGCACTACCTTGCGGCGCGCTGGCGGCTGTGCCAGTGGTGCCTCTCACATACTGCTTGAAATCCGCACCGGCTTCCCAAGGATTCGGCTTGCAGCCGAGCGAGCTGTCGCAGTGCGCGGAAAAGCCGATCGTAACGGTGCCATCGGGTTCCGAGGCACGCGTGATCTGAAACGCGAGAGCGCGCTTGCCACCGTCGGGACCGGTGGTCTGGATCAGCGAGTCGTTAGCGGTCTCGATCTTGTACTTCGAATGACTCGCGACCCACGATTGCGCCCGTTGCCACCAGAGGTCGCATTCGGCCTTGGTCGAACACGTCAATGGCTTGGTCGCGATCTGCATGACGTCCGGATTGACCTGACCCTGCGTTGAGCATCCCGCAGTCGCTGCGAGACACAGTGCGGCCAACAGAGCTTTGTTCTTCACGTCGATACCTCCCCCTGTGGAGCCTGTCATATTATTTTGGACCACCCCATCGAAGCGGTGTTTCACCCAGATCAGAGAATCGCGACGACGCGTGGAGAATTTGCCGATTGCGCGCGCTCGAAGAGCGCAATCCGTAGAGCTTACTTGCGGGTTTCGAACGACAAAGAAAAAGCGGCCACGGGGGCCGCTTGATCACATCTCGAGTTGTTGCGGTCCGAGCGCTCAGACACTGAAGCGATTGAGCGTATAGGCGCGATACGCAGCGACGAACGCGTCGAACGAACCAACTTCTTCGCGTTCGAGCTTCGCCTGTTCGTCGAGCGATCGCACCGCGAGCTCCGCAAACGCCTTGGATTGCTCGGCATCGAGCGGACGCGCGCGGAAGTACGCGGCGTGCGCTTCGCTTTGCGCGAGTCCGAACGCGAGAAAGCTTTGTTGCTGCTCACGCATCGTTTGCAGCACGCGCGCCGATGGCGTCAGCGATACGTCCGCGAGCTTCGCGCGTTGCGCGGCGACCGCGCGTGCGTGTTCGTCGCCGCCCTTCAACCTATCGAGCACGGCCGCCGCCGCGTCGATCTTCGCGAGCAATTCGTCGGCCCAGTCGGTCATCGCGATCGGCTTGCCGTCGCGAACCAGTTCGAGGCCCGGCTTGCGGCCTTCCATCGTCACGCGGCCGAAGTTCTGATTCGCTTCGGTGTACGCGGGCGGAGGCAGCGGCGCGCTGTCGTCGAGCGCGCATACGAGCAGGTAGGCATCGAGAAAGCGCGATGTTTCGAGCGAAATGCCGGTCGGCTCGAACGGATCGATGTCCATGCAACGCACTTCGACGTATTGCACGCCGCGCACGGCGAGCGCATGTAGCGGCCGCTCACCCGGATACGTGACGCGCTTCGGACGGATCGTCGAATAGAACTCGTTTTCGATCTGCAGCACGTTGGTGTTGATCTGCACCCACTCGCCGTCGCGTTGCGTACCAATCTGCTCGTAGGCGGGATATGGCTGGCTCACGGCTTTCGCGAGCGCGTCGAGATAGCCGGGCAGCGTGTCGTAGTCGGCGTGCAGCGCGGCTTGCGCGGTCGTGTTCGAATAGCCGAGATCGCTCATGCGCAGGCTCGTCGCGTACGGGCGATACAGCGTGTCGGCGTCGAACGTGTCGAGCGTGTGTTTGCGATCGCGGAGGAATCGACGATCGAGCGCCGGCGACGCGCCGAACAGATACATCAGCAGCCAGTTCGTGCGGCGGAAATTGCGGATCAGCGCGAGGTAGCGGTCGGACTGAAAGTCGACCGCGTTCGCGGTGGATTGCTGATCGGCGTGCAGCACGCGCCACACTTCTTCGTTCAGCGAATAGTTGTAGTGGATGCCCGCGATGCACTGCATAGTGCGGCCATAGCGCAGCGCGAGGCCGACCCGGTATACGTACTTCAGCTTGCCGATGTTCGACGTGCCGTAGTGCGCGATCGGAATGCCGTCGTCGGTGGCGGGCAACAGCCCCGGCATCGAGTTGTTCCACAGGATCTCGTCGCCGAGCTCCGCATAGACGAAACGATGCAGCACGTCGAGCTGCGCGAGCGTTTCAGCGGCGTCCTGCTCGGCCGGCGTGATCAGCTCGAGCAGCGCCTCGGAGTAGTCGGTCGTCAGCGACGGATGCGTGAGCGCGGAGCCGAGCGCGCGCGGGTGCGGCGTCATCGCGAGCTGGCCGTCGCGCGTGACGCGCAGGCTTTCCCTTTCGATGCCGCGCAGGCCGCGTATCAGCACATCGCGCTGCGGGCTCGAGTCGAGCACGGACAGGCGGTGCGAAAGCGCGTCGGTCGTGCCGGATGGTGTGGTGTTTGGCATTGATGCAAATCGGGCGTTGCCGGTCGCCGTGTATCGCCAGACGATTCACAGACGATACAGCGGCTGACAACGTTCGGCGGAATTTTCAGTAGCGGGCACTTTAACATCTCGCCAGAACGGCTGCTTGCGGCCGCTTCGGCGGGGTTTGAGCGCGCATGTCGGGGTCATGCTGAACTACGCCGTCGCCATCAGCACGTCGTGACGACGCTCAGCTCAACTCACCCGCCGCGCGCCGCGCCCGCCCGATCCGCTACCTCGTTCCACAGATGCATCGCGGCGTACGCGCGATACGGCCGCCATGCGTCGCTGCGGGTGCGCTGCTGTGCGGGCCGTATCAGCGAAGGATCGCGCGCACAGATCGATTGCATCAGCACGAGATCTGACGCGGGCCATGCATCGGGATCGCGCCATGCGCGCATCGCGACGTATTCGACGGTCCATGGGCCGATGCCCGCGAGCGCGAGCAACGCGGCGCGCAGGCTCGCGGCGTCGACGGTGTCGCTGCTGTCGAGCGGCACGTCGCCGCTCGCGACCGCGCGCGCGAAACCCTGCAACGCGGCGACGCGTTTGCCGGGCATGCCGATTTGCGCGAGATCGACTTCGGCTAGCGCGGCCGGCGTCGGAAAACGCCACGCGGTGTTCTCATGCGGATGGCCGTCGATGCGTTGGCCCGCGCGCTGCACGAGCCGTCCGATGATGGTCGTCGCGGCCTTCACGCTGACCTGCTGACCGACGATCGCACGCACCACCAGTTCGAAGCCGGACCACGCGCCCGGCACCCGCAGGCCAGGCACCGCCGCGACGAGCGGCGCGAGCCACGGGTCCGCGGCGAGTCCGGCGGCGATCTTCTTCGGATCGGCGCGCAGATCGAACATCTTCGCGATCGGCGCGGCGAGCGCGTCGGCATGCCGGCTCGCCGGCCCTTCGATGCTCGCGACGATGCAGCGCTTGCGCGGATGCAAGCGCACGCTGAGTGTGCCGCTGTCGCCGTCCCAGTCGATCGCGCGACGATACGCGCCATCCTCGACGGCTTCTACGCCGGGCGTCGCGCGGCCGCTGAAAAAACGCAGCAGCCGCGGCCAGTCGAACGGTGCGTTGAACGGTAATTCGAGAGTTGCGATGTCGTTAAGCGTGCTCAAGCGGCGTGATCCAGTTTGGAGTGGCGGGAATCGGCATCGGTGCGGCTTGCGTGGCCGCGCGGCGCGTCGTCGGCTGGAGTGCCGCCTGCGTGCTGCGCCTCATTGTCGAGCAACGCGGCCTTGCGCGTCAGCCCCCAGCGATAGCCGGCGAGCGCCCCGCCCTTCTGCACGACGCGATGGCAAGGAATCGCGAGCGCGACCGGATTGGTCGCGCATGCGCTCGCGACGGCGCGCACCGCGCGCGGCGAGCCGACCGCCTCGGCGATCTGCGAGTAGCTGCGCGTTTCGCCGTACGGGATGCGTCGCAAAGCATCCCAGACGCGCTGCTTGAACGCGGTCGACGCGATATCGAGCGGCAGGTCGAAGTCCTGGCGCGTGCCGCGCAGATACGCGTCGATCTGCGCGATGAACGGCGCGAGCCGCCCGGCGTCTTCGCGTAGCTCGGCGTTCGAGAACTCGCCGCGCAATTCGTCGATCAGCAGCGTGGTGTCGTCGCCGAAACCGATCTTGCAGATGCCCTTATCGGTCGCCGCGACGAGCACGAAGCCGAGCGAGGTCGGCGCGCTCGCATAGCGCACCGTGAGGCCGGCGCCCTTGCGGCGGTAAGCGGACGGCGCCATGCCGAGCTCGGCCGGCGCGCTGTCGTACATGCGCGATGGCGAGCCGAAACCGGCGTCGAGTGTCGCGCGCGTGACATCGGCGCCGCCCTGCAGCGCATCGCGAAGCGCGGCACCGCGCTGTGCCGCCTGGTACTGACGCGGCGACACGCCGACCACGCGCTTGAACAGGCGCTGCAAATGGAACGGGCTCACGTGCACGGCGTCGCTCAGTTGCGAGAGCGTGAGACGCTGCTGCGGATCGGCGTCGAGCGCGGCGCATGCCCTCGCGACGATGTCGAGCTCGCGTGGCAGGCCGCCGGGCTGGCAGCGCTTGCAATCGCGAAAGCCCGCGGCGCGCGCGGCGGCGGCATCGGTGAAGAAGGCGACGTTTTCGCGGCGCGGCTGGCGCGATGCGCACGACGGCCGGCAGAACACGCCGGTCGTTCGGACCGCGTAGAAGAACGCGCCGTCGGCATCCTGGTCGCGGTGGGTGACGGCGTCCCAGCGCTCGTCGTCGGTGCGCCACTGGGCCGCGTCGACGTCAGCGGCGGTGCGCATCGGGGTGGAATTGCGAGTGGTGGCGTTCATGATGTCCTGGGGCCCGGATGGGCAGTCAGTGTCGATGCTCATCAATCTAGGCCCGTTCGCTACACAGTACGCGCCGGTTCTTGCTCTGTCATTCGGACGCGCTTGACCTTACGCGTAGTGGGGTCAAACCGGGCAAACCGCGGTCCGAAGCACCGCGGAACGCCCCGCGGCCGGGCGTTTTGCCTCAAAGTGCGACAATTTCGCACGATGTCGGGTTTTCCCTTAAAAAGTTATTGCGTCGCACCAAGCCGGTGTGTATATTAGTACCTGTCTCCTCCATGTCTCCTCCTGATATGGATTCAGCCCGCTCCATTTGAGCGGGCTTTTTTTTGCCCGCCGATCCGCCCCCGCCCTTTCTCCTACACTTCCTAATCGGTTCTCCGAACTAGCGAAAGGGCGTTCCACATGAAAATCCACATTCGCGAGATCGACCACGTCGTGATCCGGGCGACGCACGTCGACACCCTCGCGCGCTTTTACTGCGACGTACTCGGTTGCAGCCTTGAAAAGGAGCAGCGCGAACTCGGCCTCACGCAACTGCGCGCGGGCCGATCGCTGATCGATCTGCTGCAGGTCGGCGCTAAGCTCGATCGGGCGGAAAACGGTGAGGCGGGCACCGGGCGCAATATGGATCACCTATGTCTGCGCGTCGAGTCGTTCGACGCCGACGCGCTGAAGGCGCATCTGAGCGCGCATGGCGCGCGGCTCGGCGAACAAGGGGTGCGTTATGGCGCGGACGGGTTCGGACCGTCGCTGTATCTGTTCGACCCGGAGGGCAACATGGTCGAACTGAAGGGGCCGCCCGAGGCGGCGCGAGTCACGTCGCTTTGAAAGCGAAAACGAAACTGCTCAAAACCGGTTCAGACCGGTTCCATCACGCGTCGGCGGGCGCTTTCAGTACGGTCCAGTCGATCTTCACCGCGTCGGCTTCGGCACTGCCGAGCCAGGCTTCGCCGTCCTGCACCGTGCACTGCAGCCGCATCGTGCGTTCGGCGAGCGAGCCGAGCGATGCCGCGACTTCCTCGCCGAGCGTCCAGACCGTCACGTTGCGCAGCCGTTCGACCTTGTTGCGCACGCCCTGCCACCAGATTTCCGAGGTTCGCCCGCCATACGCGATCACGATCACGTGATTGGCGCGGCCGCTCGCCTTCGCGATGCGGCGCTCATCGGGCTGACCGACCTCGATCCAGGTGTCGATCGCGCCGGTCAGGTCCTTCGCCCACAGATCCGGCTCGTCGACATCCGACAAACCTTTGCAAAACTCCAGCCGCTCCTGCGCGAACAGCGCGAACGCGGCGACGCGGACCATCATCCGTTCGTCGGTTTCCGAGGGGTGACGGGCGATCGTCAGCGAATGGTCGGCGTAATAGTGCCGGTCCATGTCCGCGATCTGCAATTCAGCCTTGTATATCGTCGATTTGAGAGCCATACCGTTGCTAAACCAGGCGCTCGCTCCACCGGAGCGCAGCGAAAATGAATCGTCGACGGCGCGTTGCCGTTTCTTGTGTTTGCTGTACATCGTCTGTTCCTCCCGCGCCGTCAGCCGGTGCCTCTGACACAGAAGGAAGCATTTAGCGGGCCACCACCGGTTCCATGGCGGTGCCGTACACATCGCGAGCCGCCTCCCGCAGCGCCTCGAGCACGACGGCGGCCGCCGGAGACAACAGGTGCGACTGGCGCGTGATAATACCGAAAGTGTCCATCCTGCACGGTAAATCGATCGGTACGCGTTTCAACACCCCGTACTGTTGGTACTGACGCGCCACTTCATCGGGCAATACCGCCAACATGTCGCTTTGCAGCAGCAGGCTAGAAATCGCGAGGAAGTTGTTCGTATTGACGACGTTCTGCGGCGGATTCAGGCCGATCTGCGAAAACATCAGATCGAAGCGGTGGCGCAGCACGCTTCCCGGCGGATGCAGCACCCACGCCGCGTTGACGATACCGCGCAGCGTCAATCCCGTTTCGTTTTCGAGCGGATGGCCGGGACGCGCGACCACGCACAGCGGTTCGTCGGCGAGCGGTTCGTAGCGCACGTCGGTCTTGAACTGGTTATGCCGTTCGAGCACGCGGCCGATCATGATGTCGAGCTCGCCTTCGGCGAGCCGCGGCAGCATCACGTCGGAGGTCTCGACCTCGGTCCAGATCTGCAGCTGCGGATAACGCTCCTTCACGCTCGCGATCGCGCGCGGCACCATCGTCGCGGCGGCCGCCGCGATCACGCCGATGCGAACCTGACCGGCGAGCCCCGAGCGCAGCGCCGAGATTTCGTCGTGCGCCTGGCTCAGGTTCGACAGCACCATGCGCGCGTGGCGGATCATCACCTCGCCATACAGCGTCGCGTGCATACCGTGCGGCGTGCGGTCGAACAGACTCACGCCGAGCATGTCCTCGAGCTCTTTCAACAAGCGCGACGCGGCCGGCTGTGTCATGCCGAGCACGTCGGCCGCGCGGCGCACGTTGCCCTCCTCCTCCATCGCGGCAAGCAGCAGCAACTGGCGCGTCTTCAGCCGCGCACGCACGAACCAGTTCGAATAGCTACGCGTCATCGCAGGGGTCTCCAGGTTTTTATGAGCGATGTTTGTACGTTCTTCGTCCGAAGTTCCCATGATGCCATATCGAAACTGATATCGGAGAGGCCAAAAAAGGGATTGGAAAGTTATTGGGACGGCTCATACCATTCGTGGACTTTTGTGAACTTCCGGTGCGCCTTTTCCGCCGATGAACCGCGATCCGCTCGTCCCGCTCGTTACCAGCCCGTTTCGCCATTACATCAATGGCGGATGGGAGACGGGTGCGACCGCGGGCGTGTCGCTCAATCCGTCGGATCTGGACGAACCCGTCGGCGAATACGTGCGCGCCGACGTGCGGCAGACCGACAGCGCGATCGAGGCCGCGCACGCGGCGTTTCGCGACTGGTCGCTCGCCTCCGCGCAGCGCCGCGCCGACGCGCTCGACGCGATCGGCAGCGAAATGCTCGCGCGCCGCGACGAACTGGCGCGCCTGCTCGCGCGTGAAGTCGGCAGGGTGCTGCCCGAGGCGCTCGCCGAGGCGACGCGCGCGGGGCAACTGTTCAAGCTGTTCGCGGCCGAAGCGCTGCGCGCGTTCGCCGAACCGCTCGCGTCCGCGCGTGCCGGCGTCGAAATCGACGTGACGCGCGAGCCGCTCGGCGTGGTCGGCGTCATCACGCCGTGGAGCGCGCCGCTCGCGATCGCCGCGGCGAAGATCGGTGCCGCGCTCGCGCACGGCAACTGCGTCGTCTACAAGCCGGCCGAATCGGTGCCGGCCTGTGCGGCGGCGCTTGCGTCGATCATCAGTCGCGCGGGCTTGCCGGCCGGTGTGTTCAACCTCGTGATGGGCAGCGGCCGCAAAGTCGGTGCGCGAATCGTCGCGCATCCGCTCGTCGCCGCGATCAGCTTTACCGGTTCGTCCGATACCGGCACGCGTGTGCTGCAGGCTGCCGCGACGCGCCAGGCGCGGGTGCAACTCGAGATGGGCGGCAAGAATCCGTTCGTCGTGCTGGCCGACGCCAATCTCGACGGCGCGGTCGATGCGGCGCTGACCGGCGCCTTCAGCGCGACGGGCCAGCGCAGCACCGCGGCCGCGCGGCTGATCGTCGAACGCGCGGTGTTCGCGCAATTCGTCGACGCATTGCAGGCAAAGCTCGCGAAACTCAGCGTCGATCACGCGCTGAAGCACGGCACCGACGTCGGCCCGGTGGCGAACGCCACGCAGCTCGAACGCAATCTCGAATACGTGCGCATCGGCGAGCAGGAAGGCGCGCAGTTGCTGCGCGGCGGACGGCAGCTGGAGCGCGCGACGCGCGGCTATTTTTTCGAGCCGGCGCTGTTTATCGGCGAACCCGAGCATCGCATCGCGCGCGAAGAAATTTTCGGGCCGCTCGCGGTCGTGCTGCGCGCGGACGATTATGAACACGCGCTGCATCTCGCGAACGACACCACCTACGGATTGTGCGCAGGCATCTGCACGCGCTCGCTCGAACGCGCGCGGCATTTTCGCCGCCACGTGCAGAGCGGTCTCGTCACGATCAACCTGCCGACCACGGCCGTCGAGCATCACGGACCCGGCGGCGGACGCAAGGCGTCGGCCTATGGCGCGAGCGATGCCGCGTTCTGGACCGCCGTGAAAACGGCTTACGTGGCGGGCTAGCACCGATGAGCCGCACCACGTTTTTCGCCGTGCCCCTGGCCGTGCGTCCCGCTTTACGAATCGCCCGGCCTGCCGAGCCCAGATCCAACCAGATCCGCGCGTCGGCTGACGCCGCCCGCGTTACCCCGCTGCAACTACCACGACATCAATGCAGCTTTTCAACCTCAGGAGACAGTAGATGACCAGCAAGCTTCGCCGTTTGACTCTGACCGCGATGGCCGCCGCCGCCCTCGCCGCCCCGTTTGCCGCGCAACTGTCCGCGCATGCGGATGAGCCGCTCAAAGTCGGCTTCCTCGTGAAGATGCCGGAACAGGCGTGGTTCATCAACGAACAGAAAGCCGCGACCGCTCTCGGCCAGAAGGACGGATTCTCGGTCGTCAACATCGGTACGCCCGACGGCGAAAAAGTGCTGGCCGCGATCGACAACCTCGGCGCGCAAGGCGCGAAGGGCTTCGTGATCTGCGCGCCCGACGTGCGCCTCGGTCCGGCGATTCAGGCACGCGCGAAGCGCTACAACATGAAGTTCGTGACCGTCGACGACCAACTGGTCGATTCGACCGGCAAGCCGCTTGCGAACGTGCCGCACCTCGGCATGTCGGCGTTCAAGATCGGCAATCAGGTCGGCACGGCGATCTCCGAGGAAATGAAGCGCCGCGGCTGGAAGCCAGAGGAAGTCGGCGCGCTGCGCATCACCGACTACGAACTGCCGACCGCGAAGCTGCGCACCGACGGTGCGACCCAGTCGCTGCTCGCCGGCGGCTTCAAGAAGGAAAACATCTTCGACGCGCCGCAGAAAACCACCGACGACGAAGGCGGCTTCAACGCGGTGTCGCCGGTGCTCGCGCAGCATCCGAACATCAAGAAGTGGGTGATCTTCGCGCTCAATGAAGAAAGCGTGCTCGGCGGCGTGCGCGCGACCGAACAGCTGCACATTCCGGGCACGGACGTGATCGGCGTCGGCATCAACGGCGCGGGCGAGGCGTTCGCCGAATTCCAGAAGAAGGAACCGACGGGCTTCTACGGCACGATCGCGGTCAGCTCGACGAACCACGGCAAGGAGAGCACTGAAAACCTCGTCGAATGGATCAAGGACGGCAAGCAGCCGCCCGCCGATACGCAGACTACCGGCAAGCTGATGGTCCGCAGCAACTGGCAGGACGTGCGCAAGGAACTGGGTATTTAAGCGAAGTTCTCGCAGCAGACGGCGGGCCGCATCGCGCGTTGCGTTTAGCGTGAGCGTGGCCCGCTCTGGTTCCATCCGTTCGAGGTTTTTCCGATGACGTCCTTATTCACCGGGTCTCATGCCGGCGACGCGGCGCTTGCGCCCTCGCCTGCAACGACGCCCGCATCCGACGCCCCCTATCTCCAGCTCGACGGCATCACCGTGCGTTTTCCGGGCGTGCTCGCGCTCGACCAGGTGTCGCTCGAAGTGCGCCGCGGCGAGGTGCACGGCCTGATGGGCGAAAACGGCGCCGGCAAGTCGACGCTGCTCAAGGTGCTGTCCGGCGTCAATCATCCTGAGTCGGGCACGCTGTCGCTCGACGGCGTCGAGCAGCAGTTCGCGACGACCAAGGCGGCGATCGCCGCGGGCATTGCGATCATCTACCAGGAATTGCATCTGGTGCCGGAGCTGACCGTCGCCGAGAACCTGATGCTCGGCGCGCTGCCGAATCGCTTCGGGGTTCTGGACGAAAAGGCCCTGGTCGCCCGCGCGATGCGCGAGCTTGAACGGCTCGGCGAAAAGCTCGATCCGTCGCAGCAGGTCAAGCATCTGTCGATCGGTCAGCGGCAGATGATCGAAATCGGCAAGGCGCTGATGCGCGACGCGCGCGTGATCGCGTTCGACGAACCGACCAGCTCGCTGTCGTCGCGCGAAACTACGCAACTGTTCCGCATCATCCGCGCGCTGAAGGCCGAAGGCCGCGCGATCATCTACGTCACGCACCGGATGGAGGAAGTCTACGAGCTGTGCGATCGCGTCACCGTGTTTCGCGACGGCCGCCGCATCGACACCTTCGAGGCCGGCGCGGGACTCGATCGCGATCGGCTGATCAGCTGCATGGTGGGCCGCTCGATCACCGATGTGTACGGCTATCGCGCGCGCGAGCACGGCGACGTGCAGCTTCAGGTCGACGGCCTGATGGGGCCGGGCCTGCGCGAACCGGCGTCGTTTTCGGCACGCAAGGGCGAAATCGTCGGCTTTTTTGGGCTGGTCGGTGCGGGCCGCTCCGAACTGATGAAGCTGATCTACGGCGCGGTCAAGCCCAGCGCCGGCGGGGTCGCGCTGAAGGGCAAGCGCGTGCAGTTCGCCACGCCGCGCGACGCGGTGCGCGCCGGTGTCGCGCTGTGTCCGGAGGATCGCAAGCAGGAAGGCATCGTGTCGATCGCGTCGGTGTCGGACAACCTGAACATCAGCTGCCGCCGCCACTTCAGCCGCTTTAACGTGCTCAACGGCCGCAAGGAAGCGCAGACCACGCGCGACTACATCGGCAAGCTCGCGATCAAGACCCGCAACGGCGACACGCCGATCGGCACGCTGTCCGGCGGCAATCAGCAGAAGGTGATCCTGTCGCGCTGGCTCGCCGAAGAGATCGACGTGTTCCTGATGGACGAGCCGACGCGCGGCATCGACGTCGGGGCGCGCAGCGAGATTTACGGGCTGTTGTATGGACTCGCCGAGGCGGGCCGCACGGTCATCGTCGTGTCGAGCGATCTCGCCGAAGTGATCGGCGTGACCGATCGCGTGATCGTGATGAAGGAAGGCCGCATCGTCGGCGATCTGCCGAAGGCGCAAGCCACGCCGGATGCGCTGATCAAGCTGGCGTTGCCCCGCTGATCCGCCAACGGCTCTCGCCACCAGACCTCTTATCGAATACCGCAACGAAACGGCATTGAATGGAACACACATCATGAGCATACCTTCCACCGATTCCTCGACCCCCGCCGTCGCCTCCGCCGGTTTGACCGCGCGGGCCGCACGCACCTGGGACCTGATCAACAAATCCGGCATCGTGATGGTGTTCATCATCCTGTTCGCGGTGCTGTCGTTCACGGTCCCTGGCTTTCTGAGCTCGCGCAATATCCAGGGCCTGCTGCTGTCGGTCACGCTGATCGGCTCGATCTCCGTCACGATGATGTTCGTGCTCGCGCTCGGCGAGGTGGACTTGTCGGTGGCGTCGATCGTCGCGTTTTCGGGCGTGGTGGCTTCCGTGCTGATCACCGCCACGCATAGCGTGTTCATCGGAGTCGCGGCCGGCGTGCTTGCGGGCGGCGCGGTCGGGCTCGTCAACGGCACGCTGGTCGCGCGCTACAAGATCAACTCGCTGATCGTCACGCTCGCGATGATGGAGGTCGTGCGCGGTCTCGCCTACATTACGTCGAACGGCGACGCGGTGATGATCTCCGAGGAGCGCTTTTTCGATCTCGGCGGCGGCTCGTTCCTCGGCATTTCTTATCCGATCTGGAGCAACATCATCGGCTTCGTGCTGTTCGGCTTCCTGCTGAAAAAGACCGTGTTCGGCAAGAACGTGCTGGCCGTCGGCGGCAATAGCGAAGCGGCCGTGCTCGCGGGGCTGCCCGTCACGCGGATCAAGATCACCGTATTCGTGCTGCAAGGTCTCGTGACCGGCTTCGCGGGCGTGATGCTCGCGTCGCGCATGAGCCTCGGCGATCCGAAGACGTCGGTCGGGCTCGAACTCGGCGTCATTTCGGCTTGCGTGCTCGGCGGCGTGTCGCTGACGGGCGGTGTCGCGACGATCTCCGGCGTGCTGGTCGGCGTGCTGATCATGGGTTCGGTACAGGACGCGATGAGCCTGCTCAACGTGCCGACGTTCTATCAGTACCTGATCCGCGGTGGCATCCTGCTGCTCGCGGTGCTGTTCGACCAGTTCCGCCGCAGCAAGCGCGTGCACTGACGCGCCGCTGCACCAGGCCGGTTTCCTGCGCTTTGCGAGAAGGCGTACTGCCGATGCGGGTCGATAAAACCCGCATCGGCTTTTTTTATTGCACGTGAAGTCCGGCCTGCATGAAAAGCAATAAAAAAAACGGCTTGGCATCTGAATGCCCAAGCCGTTCTTTTTAGCTCACGCGTTCACGCCTGCGACTTTAAAGCCGCAGTGGAGACGCATGCGACCGTATTCCGGCTTTTGCCGGAGTACCGGTGTTGTACTTATTGCTTGATAAATCGGTCGTTGGCCCAGAGCCCCTCGGTGTCGCTATTGGCTGCATTCACGAACTCGACGTCGTGGCCGACCACGCGCACCACGCGGAAACTCGAGTCCGTCGGTGTCGATACGCATTGATATCCGGAGAAGAATTCCTGCATCTGCTGTTGCTCACCAGCTTGCGCATGGTGATCGACGGCATCGAGCTTGTCCTTCGATACGCAGCCATACGCATTGGCCTTGAACTGGATCGTTTGCTGCGGCTTGATCACGACGTCTTGCGCCTGAACGCTAGCGGCAGCCAAACCCGCGATGGCGAAAACAACGGCAATTCGAGTTTTCATTTATTCCTCCGGGGCGGGTCGAAAAAATACTCGGTTAGCTATGTATTTAACTTTAACGGTGGACCCACAGCTTGTACTGTAGGAGAACCTATAAGAACGACAAGCACATCTTGTGTGCGGTCGCAACAGTGGCTAATTGTCGCACCCGCTGTCATGGCTGATTAGAGCTTGCGCAGACGCCTGATCAAATGACAATGAAACGAATCACTAAAAATCCAACTCGCTCAGCGCTTTAGCTGATAAAGCTTTGCGCCCGCATTCGCGTAAACGCGTAGCGCCAATTAAGCGCTCTAATACAATTTAAAGAATGGAGTTTGTGCGTCGCACACAAACTCATTCGGCGGGCGAAAGCCGCTAAGTGCAATAACGCGGCAGGTGCAGAAAACAAATGGTGCCAGCCGTCTCTCGCGCGCTTTCGTGAAGGGCCTGCAACGGCTTGCGGGTATAGGCGCTGCTCTACAATTGAAACAAATCTCCCGCGCCTGGAGGCTATCGTGAACGAGCACGTAATACTCGGGATTTTTCTGGTCGTTCCGCTGCTGATCGTGATGTTTCTTTTTTCCGACGAACTGTGGCAGGAGCATCGCGACCTGCACGACGGGCGGCCGTTGTCACCGCGTCCCCGGCGTATCGACTGGCGGCATCCGCTGCGCCGTTCTCGCGATCGGCTCTGAGATTGCGAGCGGACCATAAAGAAAAAAGCCTGCCACAAGGGCAGGCTGAAAAAAGAGATCCACACTCAATGCCTTGAACACAAGGCAATAGCAGTCTAGTCGCGACTCACCAGTCGGTGGTTTCAACGGTTTTTACAGTTGTTACCGCACGTGACCGTCACGCCTGGCGCGGCAATGTGTGCGGGCGCGCGCGTCGCGCTTCAATGGGCGCGCCAGTGCGCGCGAATCCGTTTGGCGAGCGCTTCAAGTGTGTCGGCGTCGGCGACCTCGCGCGCATGCAGCTTCAGCGGCTGGCCTTCCCAGCGCGGAATCACATGGAAATGCACATGCGGCACCGTCTGTCCCGCCGCCGCACCGTTGAACTGGCCGATGAACACGCCGTCAGGACGCAGTGCCGCGCGCACCGCAATCGCGAGCTTTTGCGCCATGCGCGCCGACGCGACGAGCGCCTCATCCGACAGATCGAAAATCTCCGCGACCGCTTCCTTCGGCACGACGAGCAGATGACCGTCGGCCTGCGGCATCAAGTCCATGAAAGCCAGCGCCTGGTCGTTTTCGGCCACCTTGATGCACGGTAGTTCGCCGCGCAAGATTTTGGCGAACGGGTTGCTGTCGTTGTAGCTCATCGCGTTTCCTTTCGTTTGGTCTGGTTTCGATTCATGGGTCGAGCGGGACGCTGCTGTTTCGCGCAGTTTCGCATCGCGGGCTTCCTATTTTCTACCCGAATGCTCACGGCACGCGTGCGGCGCGCCGGATTGCTTGAGGCGGCTGGCCGAACGCGCGCAAAAACGCGCGCCGCATGCGCTCGGGGTCGATGAAGCCAGTGTCGGCTGCGACCGTTTCGATCGAATGACGGCCGGTTTCGAGCATCGTGCGGGCCGCTTCGACGCGCAGCGCCTCAATTGCACGAGCCGGCGACTGGCGCGTCTCGTCGCGAAACGCGCGGCTGAACTGGCGCGGGCTCAGATGCGCGACCTCGGCGAGCTGCTCGACGCTCAGCGGCTCGCGCAAATGACTCTTCGCATACGACAGCGCGTTCTGGATCCGATCCGACTTCGGTTCGAGATCCAGCATCGCCGAGTACTGCGATTGCCCGCCGGTGCGGCGGTGATAGACGACGAGCTTTTTCGCGATCGCGCGCGACACTGAGACGCCGAGGTCGTTCTCGACCAGCGCGAGGCACAGATCGATGCACGCGGTCATGCCGGCCGACGTCCACACCGAGCCGTCGACGATGAAGATGCGGTCCTCGTCGACCCGCGCGCGCGGAAAGCGCCGCTGCAGATCGCGGGCATGCGCCCAGTGTGTGGTCGCGTGGCGGCCGTCCAGGATGCCCGCTTCGGCAAGCACGAACGCGCCGGTGCAGATGCTCGCGGTGCGGCGAGAGGCGGCGAGGGCGTCGTTCAGAAACGCGAGCAGCCCCGGCGACGACGGCGCGATCTCCATCGCGCCGGTGACGATCACCGTGTCGTAGGCGGGATCGCCGAACGGCCGGGTCGCGACCTCGACCCCCGCCGAACTGCGCACCATGCCGCCGTGCTCGGAGATCACCGTGACGTCGTACGCGGGCTCGTCGGTGTCCTGATTGGCGAGTTCGAAAATCGATACCGCGATCATGTCGAGGATCTGGAAGCCCGGAAACACCACTACGCCGATGCGCTTCATTTTGCGATGTCCTGAAACGAGGGAAATACGACATTTGAGACAAAACGGTACGCGCCTAAACTCAGCTCGTCAACACCGCCGCATCAGCGCGAAGGCCGCGAGAGGGCGAGTTCACGGATGTTCCCATTCACCAGTCAGGGCGGTCGCATCGTGCGCAGCCCGCAAGGAGAGTTTCAATGGCAACACAGGCAGAGAAGGGAGTACAACGCGATTCGAACGAAGGCAAGGGGACGGCGGTGATCACTGGCGCATCGTCGGGGATCGGTGCGGTCTATGCGGACCGGCTCGCACGACGCGGCTACGATCTGCTGCTGATTGCGCGCGACGGCGCGCGCCTCAGCAGCGTCGCCGAGCGGCTGACGAAGGAGACCGGCCGGCGCGTGAGCACCGTCAGCGCCGATCTGACCGACAAGGCCGACGTGCGCCGCATCGAGAATCAGTTGCGCGCCGAGCGCGGCATCACGATGCTGGTCAACAACGCGGGCGTCGGCGCGACCGCAACGCTGCTCGACTCCGACATCGATGAACTCGAGAAGATGATCGACCTGAACGTGACCTCGCTCACGCGCCTGACGGCGGCCGTGTTGCCGGGTTTCATAGCGCGTGGCGCGGGCACGGTGATCAATATCTCGTCGATCGTCGCACTGTCGCCGGAATTGCTGAACGGCACCTATAGCGGCACCAAGGCGTACGTGCTGAATCTCACGCAGTCGCTGCATCACGAGGTGGGCGGCAAGGGCGTGCGGCTGCAGGCCGTGCTGCCGGGCGCGACGAGCACCGCGTTCTGGGATCGCGCTGGTCTCGCGGTCGAGAACCTGCCTGCGCAGATCGTGATGAGCGCCGAGGACATGGTCGACGCGGCGCTCGCCGGTCTCGACCAGGGCGAGCTGGTGACGATCCCGTCGTTGCCCGATGCCGCCGACTGGGAGCGTCTGAACAACGCGCGTTTGCATCTGCAGCCGAATCTGTCGCACAGCGCGCCGGCCGAGCGCTATACGCGCGCCGTGACGGCGTGAAATAGAGGGTAGGGGAAGGGCGGCGCCCGACTCAGCCGCTCACCGCCACCTGATTCTTGCCGTCGTGTTTCGCGCGATGCAGGCCGACACCGGCGGCCTCGATCAGCGACGTGACCGGCTCGGCCGCCGACGGCACCACCATCGCCGCGCCGATGCTGATCGTGACGACGCCCTCTGCCGAGCCCGCATGGGTGATCGCGAGATCTTCGACCGCAATGCGAATTTTTTCCGCGAGCAGGCGCAAGCCGCCCGCCGACGTGCCCGGCACGACCACCGCGAACTCCTCGCCGCCGAAGCGGGCGGCGAGATCCGGTGAATGGCCGAGGCACGCCTCGATCGTACGCGCGACGCTCTTCAGCGCTTCGTCGCCGGCGACGTGCCCGTAGGTGTCGTTATAGGCCTTGAAGTGATCGACATCGATGATCAGGAGGCCGAGGCCGGTCTTGTCGCGCGCGCCGCGGCGCCATTCGTCGGCCAGATGCTGGTCCAGGTAGCGGCGGTTCGACAGGCCGGTCAGACCGTCCGAATGCGTGCGCCGCTGCAATTCCAGCTTCGTCGCCAGCAGTTGCTGCTGTGACTGCCGCAGCGCGCGGTACGCCTCGTCGCGTTGCAGCAGGTTCAGATAAGAGCGCGAGTGATAGCGGATGCGCGCGATTAGCTCGATGCGATCCGGCAGCTTCACGAGGTAATCATTCGAGCCGGCCGCGAACGCCGCGCTTTTGACGAGCGGCTCTTCCCTGGTCGACAGCGCGATGATCGGGATGTCGCGCGTGGCCGGGTTCAACCGATATTGCCGCACCAGCGTCAGACCGTCGGCGCCCGGCATCGCGAGATCTTGCAGGATCACCGTCGCGCGCTTGTCTTCGGCGCAGCGCACCGCGTCTTCCCATGACGCGCAGTAGTGAAAGTCGACGCCCGGTTCGTCGGCGAGCGCCTCGCGCACCCCGTCGGCGATGACCGCCTGGTCATCGACCAACAGAACCATGATCGGGCACTCGGCCGCCGGCGGGTCGGCGAGGATGCGCGCGAACGAGTCGTCGATGGCGAGATTGGGCGGACCCTCCGTGACGAGCGCGTGTGCCTGCGTCTGTGCTTCGTCTGCGGGATGCAGCGTTGCGACGTTCTGGGGCAGTTTAGAGGTGTCCATGTAGTTCAGCCCGAATGAAGGTCAGGAAAGGCCGGTCAGGTTGCGCAGAGGCGGGGCGCTCCTTGAGCAGTGCCATTGGTCAGATAATAGTCGGCGCCCGCGACAAGACCAGCGTGGCAATCGTCCGCGCTGTCGCCGCGCGATCCCATGCGCAGGCGGAAGCATCCGACGTTATGCGCCTGTTACAGAGTTAATGTCCCGTTACCAACTGCAGCATCTATTTCCGCCCGCGCCAGCGACAATTCGTCCATGCCTGAACGGCGGGAGCTCAATATGAAAAAGATCGCAGTGGCGTTGGTAATGGCGGGTAGTTTGACGGTCGCGGGCCAGGCGTCCGCGCACGGACACGGCGGCGACGTGGTGGGTGCGCTGATCGGCGGCGCGGTGCTGGGTGCGGTGGTCAGTTCGGTGTTGACGCCGGCGCCGGTGGTCGCGTATCCGCAGCCGGTTTATGCCGAGCCCGCGTATCAGCCCGCGCCGGCCTACGTGGCACCGCCGCCCGGGTATTGCTATGACCAGTATCAGCGCGCCTATGTTGCGTGCGGCGCACCGCCGCCCGGACAGTACGGCTACGCACAGCCGCAACCCGAGCCGCAGTGGTGAACGCGGCGTGGCTCTGATGCGCGGATGATCCAGCCTGGCAACGCGCAGACAAAAAGGCCGTCGCTCGATGCGACGGCCTTTTCCATTGAGGCACGCCTTAGTGCTTGTGATGCAGCCACTCCGCGTAATGCGTGTCGAGCCAGCGCTCGAGCTTGGGCGGTTTGGACGGGTCGCGGTGACGCGACATCATCCAGATGGCAAAGCCGACCACCAGCATGACGGCAGGCCCCATCAGATAGGCGAGCATTGATTCAGGCATCGAAACCTCCGTATCTGCTTGCATCCATCTCTCAGTGTAGGCGAAGGAAGCGGGGAAAGAACGATGATGTGAGACGGTCACGAGGAGCGGATAAAGGCGCATTTTCGCGCGCTTCAGAAACCTTATTTTTTAATGATTTTCCCTTGTTTGACTAGCTTTGGGACAAGGTCGAATCGGCCTGTGTACCATCCCGATTCCGCCATGGCAGCAAGCGTCAGATCACGCCAAAACCCATGACGATGCCGTCAAGCCGTGCCGTTCGCAGTCTGCCGTGCGATTTCCATCTGGCTATCGACAAAGTCCGCCCAACTCTGAAGCATGCGACTGTCCCGCGCTGCTTCATCGGTTGCTTCACGATTCGTGATGTCGCGTGCCGCGGCCGATTGCTGCTCCATGTCACGCAGATGCGTCGACGCTGTGCGACGAAAGTCGTGCAGCACGAAATGCTCCACATCGAGCCCCAATGCCTTGACCGCCTGGTTCAGCGTGCTTTTCGCGATCGGCCGATCGTCGCCCCGGACGCTCGGGAACACGAACGTCTCGCTGGTGCGCGCGCGCTGCAGCTCGCGCAAAAGCGCAACCGCCTGACGCGGCAGACGTAGGATGCGGTCCTCGCGCGCGTTCAGGCGGGCAGCGGGGATCGTCCATAGCGCGTTGTCGAGATCGAACTCGGCCCATGTCGATTCGACGAGGTCCGATTTGCGCGCCATCGTCAGCACCAGCAGGTGCAGCGCTAGCTTCAGCGGGCGGCGGATATTCGACGTGTCGATGGTGTGCAGCATCACACCGATCTCGGCGCCGGACAGCACGCGGGTGCGGCTGTCGAAGGTCGCGATCGAGCGCGCCGGCACCACTTCGGCGGGGTTGCGGGTCGCGAGCTGACGCGCGATCAGGTATGCATACAGGCGCTTAACGACGTTGCGCGTGTGCAGCGCCATTTTCGGCGCGCCGCGGCTTTTGATGCGCTCGCAGATCGCGACGATGTCGTCGGCGGTGACCGCGCCGATCGGCTTGTTGCCGAGCGCGGGAAGCACGTCCTTGTCGAGCGCGCGCCGCGTGGTACGGCGATATTCGTCGGACTTGCCGGCCAGCGCCGTCGAGACATAAAGCTCCGCCGCTTCGCGCAGCACGTCGGCCTTGCTCTCGGCACCTCGATCGCGCCGCGCGGTCGCCACCGGCGAGATGCCCTGCGCGACGAGTGCCGCGTACCTCTGGGCCTTCGCGCGCGCGACGCGCAGCGAAATCATCCGGTAGTCGCCGATCGTCGCGAGCGGCTGACGCTTGCCGTTCAACGTATAGCGGAAGCGCCAGACCTTGGTGCCGGTCGTCATGACTTCGATCACGAGACCGTTGCCGTCGGCGACGCAGTAGCGGGTCGCGCGCGGTTCGAGCGAGCGGATCTCGGATTCGGTGAGCGGAGTGGCGAGGCGGGGCATGCTTTCGGAACGCTGTACGTCGTTTAGGTTCGGACAGCCGAGATTTTAAAACTTTTGCCCCGGCTGTGTACCAAAAATTTGCCGGGTTTTTGGTCGACAGAGTGCGTTTTCGATTGCGTGACAGCAGCGGCTTTTCGACCGCGGACGTTATATCAGAACGGAACAGCGCTGGCGAGCGTGTTAGGCGTTACTTGCCGATACAGAATCGGCTGAAAATCACTCCGAGAAGATCGTCCGAACTGAACTCACCCGTGATCGAATTCAACTGATCTTGCGCGAGCCGCAACTCCTCGGCGAACAGATCGAGCGCCTGCGCGTTCTGCTCCGCATGCGCGGCGGCGGTCGCCAGATGTTCGTCGGCCGCACGCAATGCAATCAGATGCCGCTCGCGCGCGAGATAGACGCTCTCCGCGCCCGCCTGCCAGCCGGCAATCCGCAGCAGTTCGTCGCGCAAAAATGAGACACCGTCCCCCTTCTTCGCCGACAGCCGCACCTCGCTGAGTTCGAGATCGGCGTCGAGCGCCTGCGTCGCGGGCGCGAGCCCGGTCAGATCGGTCTTGTTCAGCACGCGCACGACCGGCACGCCGCGCGGAAAGCGTGCGGCGATCGTTTCGTCGTCGGTCGTCATGCCGGCGCGCGCGTCGAGCAGATGCAGCACCACGTCCGCGCGCTCGATCTCGCCCCACGTGCGCTCGATGCCGATCTTCTCGACCTCGTCCTCGGTGTCGCGCAGGCCGGCCGTATCGATCACGTGGAGCGGGATGCCTTCGATCTGGATCGTCTGCGCGACCTTGTCGCGGGTCGTGCCGGCGATCGGCGTGACGATCGCGAGTTCGGCACCAGCGAGCGCATTCAGCAGCGACGATTTGCCGACGTTCGGCTGCCCAGCCAGCACGACCGACAGACCCTCGCGCAACAACGCCCCTTGGCGCGCCTCACTCAGCACATGCGCGAGACGTTCGCGAATGCGCGCGAGCTTGCCGCGCGCGTCTGCGGCTTCGAGGAAGTCGATTTCCTCTTCCGGGAAGTCGAGCGTTGCTTCGACCAGCATCCGCAGCGTGATCACTTCTTCGACCAGCGCGTGGATATCGCGCGAGAACGCGCCGTCGAGCGAGCGGCCGGCCGAACGCGCGGCGGCCTCGGTGCTCGCCTCGATCAGATCGGCGACGGCTTCGGCCTGCGCGAGGTCGAGCTTGTCGTTCAGAAACGCGCGGCGCGTGAATTCGCCGGGCTCGGCGAGCCGCAGACCGAACGCGCGGCCGGCGTCGATGCAGCGCTGCAGGACCAATTGCAGCACGACCGGGCCGCCATGGCCCTGCAGTTCGAGCACGTGCTCGCCGGTGTACGAATGCGGCGCCGGAAAGTACAGCGCGATGCCGCGATCGAGCGGATTGCCGCTCGCGTCGAGAAACGGCACGTAGCTCGCGTGACGCGCCTCGAGCATCTGGCCGGTGAGCGCCTGCATCAATGGCTGGGCCGCCGCCGCGCCGGCGCGGCCGAACGAAATCCGCACGACGCCGATACCTCCCCGGCCGGGCGCGGTAGCAATGGCAACGATGGGATCGGAGTCGGTCGTGAGCATGTGAAGTCGGCGAAACGGGAGGGGAAGGGCAGGGCCGCGTTGGTCGAGTCGGCGCGAGGCATTGTAACGCGCGCGCTACGGACGAAAGGGTGCATTCCTATCGTGTAAACATCTCGGATTTATCCCAAGTAAGCTAGGATTATTATCGCGCTACTTAAGAATAATTGAGACTTGGCAGCACCTGCAGTTCAGGCAAAGCCAAGCCAGGCAATAAAGAGATGAAAAAAATCGAATTCGCGCAACGCTTTATCGGGCGCACGCTGCAAGCTAAAACTATCTCAAATAAGAGAAAACAAAGCTTGGTCGGTTGTCAACTGGTTGAACGCTGAATTGCACAATCTGGCCCATGCCGACCGACAAAGAAAAAGCCGCCTTCGCCAAGAGGCTGAAGGATCTGCTCGAGCCGCTGAAAATTCGCGGCGGGACCAAACTCGCCGAGCAGTTCAATCTTCGCTATCACGGCGAGCGTCCCGTGACACCTCAGACCGCGCACAAATGGCTGACGGGTACGACGATTCCGAAGCCGGACAAGTTGCGCACGCTCGCCGAATGGTTGAACGTCAACGAGCACTGGCTCCATTACGGACCGCCGCCCGGCGCCAGCGCACGACCGATGGCACGTGGCGAAAAATATCCGCCGACACCGGAAACGATCGAACTCGCTTCGAAGATCGCATCGTTGACCCCGAAGGATCGGAATCTGGTCGAGGAAATGATCGTGCGTTTTTACGGCGAAGATTCCGACGAGGAGTGAACGTCGAAACGTAGGCGCAGCCGCCGCCCGTCGCATTTTCTTCGACCGCACCATGAAAAAAGCCGCCCGGTTCGCACCGGGCGGCTTTTCGTTTTCGCTTTGCGTCACGGCGGCCATGCGGAGCGCCGTGGGACGGAATATCAGGCCGGCTTCGCCTTCGAGGTGCCCATCATCCGCGTGATGTAGTACTGCTGCGCGATCGACAGCACGTTGTTCACGACGTAGTACAGCACGAGACCCGCGGGGAAGAAGAAAAACATCACCGAGAACGCGATCGGCATGAACATCATCATCTTGGCCTGAACCGGGTCCGGCGGCGTCGGGTTCAACTTGGTCTGCAGGAACATCGATACGGCCATCAGCACCGGCAGGATGAAATACGGGTCCTGCTGCGACAGATCCTGAATCCACCAGATCCACGGCGCGCCGCGCATTTCCACCGACGACAGCAGCACCCAGTACAGCGAGATGAACACCGGAATCTGGATCACGACCGGCAGACAGCCGCCGAACGGATTGACCTTCTCGGTCTTGTACAGCTCCATCAGCGCCGCGTTCATCTTCTGCGGATCGCCCTTGAAGCGCTCGCGCAGCGCCTGCATGCGCGGCGTGATCGCCTTCATGCGCGCCATCGACTTGTAGCTTGCGGCCGACAGTGGGAAGAACACCGCCTTGATCAGCAGCGTGAGCAGCACGATCGACCAGCCCCAGTTGCCGACATAGCTGTGAATCTTCGACAGCAGCCAGAACAGTGGCTTCGCGATGATCGTGACCCAGCCATAGTCCTTCACCAGATCGAGGCCCGGCGCGATGCCCGCGAGCATCTGCTCTTCTTCCGGACCGGCGAACAGACGCGCGGACACGCTGACGGTCTGGCCCGGCTGGATGGTCGGCATCGCCTGCTTCATGCCGACGCGATACAGCGACGGATCGATTTTCTCGGCGTAGAAGTCACGCTTCACGCCTTCTTGCGGAATCCAGGCCGACGCGAAGTAGTGCTGGACCATCGCGACCCAGCCGTCGTTGGCCGACGCCGCGAAGTTCTGCTTGTTCTTGTCGAGATCGCTGAACGTCATCTTCTGGAAATGATGCTCGTCCGTGTAGACAGCCGGTCCGATGAACGTGTGCGAGAAGCGCGGCGTTTCGACTGGCTGATCGTCGCGAACGAGCTCCATATAGACCTGCGGCGTCACCGGCGTGGTGCCGACGTTCTGAACCTTCGTCTCGACGCCGATCACGTAGCTGCCGCGCGTGAACGTATACGTCTTGATGACCCGAAGGCCGCCCTTTTCCGGCGACTCGAAGCTCATCTGGAACGAGTTCTGACCTTCAGCCAGGTGGGTAGGCTGATTCGGCATCAGCGTGAAGACGTCGTTGTGATTCGGGAAGTCACCGCCGAGCAGGCCGGTGCGCGCCAGATACGTGTGGCTGTTCGTCTTGTCGAACAGTGTGATCACGAGATCCGGCTGCTTGCCGTCGCCCTGCTTGATGAGCGACAGGCGCGACAATGTGCCGCCGCGGGTGTCGATTTCGCCGGTGTAGACGTCTGTGCCGAACTTCACGAGTTGCGATTGCTCGGCCGCCGGCGCGTTGCCGGGGGCGGCCGCGTTAGTGGCCGGCAGATCGGCCGGCTGGGTGCCCGGCGTCGTTGTGCCCGGCGCGGCAGTGCCGGCGGTCTGGGTCGGCGTCGTGCTCGGGAAGAACATCGACGGGCGTCCGTGGTCGCGTTGCCAGTTGTCGAACAGCATGACAGCTGACATAAAAAAGATGACCCATAGGACGGTGCGTTTGATATCCATGCGTTGTCTCAGTGTCGATGGAACGGCGCGTCAGCGCTTTTCAGAAGTGGGTGGCGGGACGAGATCGATGCCGCCCGCGGAAAACGGATGGCAGCGGCAAACACGCCTCACGGCGAGATAAGTCCCGCGCGCGGCGCCATGATACTGGATTGCCTCGCGCGCGTAATCAGAGCAGGAAGGGTAAAAACGGCACCGGTTGCCGAGCATGGGGCTGACGGCAAGCTTGTAAAAACGCAATAAAGCGAGAAGTACCGTTTGCATGGCAGGTGCGGCCGTACGGCGCCGCGCAACGTGAAGTACCGGGCGACGCCCGCGCCCTGAAGCTGCCGGCGCAATGCCCGTTGCGGCGACCGCTGTGCGGGCGGTCACTGCGTCATTCCGTCCTGGGCGCCTCCCGCGGGCGGCACCTGACGACGGGTAATTTCGCGCGCTGCCTTGTCGAGCAACGCCTCGATTTCGCTGCGGCACAGCGCCTTCAACGGCGGCGATGACGCGCTCGGCAAAGCTTTTTTGTCGAAACGCGTGTGTAGACGCAGCAGCACATCCCAACCGCCGAATTCCGCGCGACGCAGCCGGAAGGCTTCACGCGCGATCCGACGCACCAGATTCCGCGTAGCCGCGCGCGGCGCGTACTTCTTGCCGATGACGAGGCCAAGACGCGCCTCGTTGCCGGTGGGCCGCCCGTACACGACGAAGTGCGCGGTACGGCGCCACGGCCGCAAACTAAAAACGGATGAAAATTCATCCGTTTTTAGCAGCCTTGCGGCTTTGGGGAAGGCGGCTTGCGCTCGCAACGGAACCGAACCCGGTTGCTGCGCCCCGGCCGCTCCCGCTTCGCCGCGGGCTTCGGTCACAGCGCGCAATCCGCTTGCCTTAGATCGCGAGGCGCTTGCGGCCCTTCGCGCGACGTGCGTTGATGACCTTGCGGCCGCCAGCGGTCTTCATGCGAACGCGAAAGCCGTGGGTGCGCTTGCGACGGGTAACGGAAGGTTGGTAAGTACGTTTCATGTTGCTCTCACTTGATCGAAAAAAACCGCGCGATCATCGCTGAAAGCGCAATGGCCGGTGGTTTACTGGAATTGGTTTTCGCAGAACCCGCTATTTAAACTGGTTTTCCGTTGGCCGTCAATAGTTTAGCCCGCATCTGACGCAGCCGGGGTTTGCCGGGCGAGCTGATCGGTCCCTGTGGATAACTCACTTCCGGGTCCGTTTTGGCGTTAGAATCTCGCCTTACTTCCCAAAAATGTTGCACGTCGCTCCGGCACGCTCGTCCCGCAGACCCTTGTGGCACAGGCGCCTGGGGCCGTTACGCCTGGCTGCTTAGGGCCTTGTTGCGGGCGCGCGACAGGGGCAGCGGCGACCGCCGTGCACACCATAACGATAGCAACTTGATGAACGAATTCTGGCAACACTGTTCCGCATTGCTGGAGCGTGAGCTTACGCCCCAGCAGTACGTGACGTGGATCAAACCCTTGGCCCCGGTCGCCTTCGACGCCGATGCGAACACGTTGAGCATTGCCGCGCCGAACCGCTTCAAGCTCGACTGGGTCAAGAGCCAGTTCTCCGGCCGCATCGCGGATATGGCCCGCGATTTCTGGCACGCGCCGGTGGACGTGCAATTCGTACTGGATCCGAAGGCTGGTATGCGCGGCCCGGCGGCCGCAGCGCCGGCTCCGTCGTCTGCGCGCCCGGCTTCGACCGCGCCGCAAGGCGGTAATGCCGGCGGCGTCGCAGCCATGGATGCCGCTGTGGGCGCGGTGCAGGCAGCGCATGGCGCGCGCGCGAATCCCGCAGCCGCGGCAGCGGCGCTCGCCGCGCAAAACGCGAATCCGCGCAGCGCCGCCGAAGATGCCGCCGACCTCGATCTGCCGAGCCTTGACGCGAACGAGGCCGCCGCTGGGCGCCGCACGTGGCGTCCGGGCCAAGGCGCGGGTGCGGCGGCAACCAGCGAAAGCGACTCGATGTACGAGCGCTCGAAGCTGAACCCCGTCCTGACCTTCGACAACTTCGTGACCGGTAAGGCGAATCAGCTCGCCCGCGCCGCGGCGATTCAGGTCGCCGACAACCCCGGTATCTCGTATAACCCGCTGTTCCTGTACGGTGGCGTGGGCCTCGGCAAGACCCACCTGATCCACGCGATCGGCAACCAGTTGCTGATGGACAAACCCGGCGCGCGAATTCGCTATATCCACGCGGAACAGTACGTGTCCGATGTCGTGAAGGCGTACCAGCGCAAGGCGTTCGACGACTTCAAGCGCTACTACCACTCGCTCGACCTGCTGCTGATCGACGATATTCAGTTCTTTTCGGGTAAATCGCGCACACAAGAGGAATTCTTCTACGCGTTCGAGGCGCTGGTCGCAAACAAGGCGCAGGTGATCATCACGAGCGATACGTATCCGAAGGAAATCTCGGGTATCGACGATCGCCTGATCTCGCGCTTCGACTCCGGTCTGACGGTGGCGATCGAGCCGCCCGAACTCGAAATGCGCGTCGCGATTCTGATGCGCAAGGCGCAATCGGAGTTCGTGAGCCTGAACGAGGACGTGGCGTTCTTCGTCGCGAAGCATCTGCGCTCGAACGTGCGTGAGCTCGAGGGCGCGCTGCGCAAGATCCTCGCGTATTCGAAGTTCCACGGCCGCGAAATCACGATCGAACTGACCAAGGAAGCTCTGAAAGACCTGCTGACGGTGCAGAACCGGCAGATTTCGGTGGAAAACATCCAGAAGACGGTCGCCGACTTTTACAGCATCAAGGTCGCGGACATGTATTCGAAGAAGCGTCCGGCGAACATCGCGCGGCCGCGTCAGATCGCGATGTACCTGGCCAAGGAACTGACGCAGAAGAGCCTGCCCGAAATTGGCGAGCTGTTCGGCGGGCGCGACCACACGACGGTGCTGCACGCTGTGCGCAAGATCGCCGACGAGCGCAGCAAGGACGCGCAGTTGAACCACGAACTGCACGTGCTGGAACAGACGCTGAAGGGCTAAACGGGCCGGCCGCACGCGACAGTGAAAAGGGCGTGGGCGGCGGGAAGCGCTGTGTGCGCTGTGAGATAGAGAAATGGGCAGGGGACCAACAACCCGGCGGCGCAGCCGGGTCCTGACGCGAAATGGCAAGGGACGCGACAGCAAGCGAGCAGAAGCGGCGCAAAAACGTGGCGAACCCCCGATGAGTTTGCGGTGCAACCGGCCCGAAGTGGCGGAAAAACGCGCCCGCAAACCAGAAGCACCGGGCAGCGGCATGAAAAACCGTCGGCGATCCGGATCACGCCTTGCAAAATCGACCTGTTTATTCCCGAACTCGCCCCCATTTTAGTGAGGCGGTCCCGTTTTCAGGCACAATACAGGTTTAACCGCCCGGCGGCGACGGGCGGATTTCACGCCGTGTCGGGCGCTTTTCAGGGCGCCGGCGGGGAGCCGTGGCTGCACGCTGAAAAGCTTGTCCCGTAAGGCGTGCAGGCCGTTATATCAACGAAGGAACCCTATGCAACTGGTCAAGACCGAACGCGACAACCTCCTCAGGCCGCTGCAAACCGTGAGCGGCATCGTCGAACGCCGCCATACGTTGCCGATCCTCGCCAATTTGCTGATCACGAAGAACGGTCCTGACGTGTCGTTCCTGTCGACCGACCTCGAGTTGCAGATCACCACGCGCGCCGATTTCGGTGTGAGCGGCGAATCGGTCGCGACCACGGTGGCGGCGCGCAAGCTCCTCGACATTCTGCGCGCGATGCCCGACGGCCAGGTCACGCTGACGCTGAATGACAAGCGCCTGACAGTGCAATCCGGCAAGAGCCGTTTTGCGCTGCAAACGCTCGCCGCGGACGAATTCCCGACCGTCGCTCAGGCTAAAGACTACGGCGCGAGCCTCGTGGTTCCGCAAAAGACGTTCCGCCAGCTGCTCGGCATGGTCCATTTCTCGATGGCCCAGCAGGACATCCGTTACTACCTGAACGGCATGCTGCTGGTGGTGGACGGCGATCAGCTGATGGCGGTCGCGACCGACGGCCACCGTCTCGCGTTCTCGTCGATGAAAATCGAGGGCTCGTTCGCGCGCCAGGAAGTGATCATTCCGCGCAAGACAATTCTCGAACTGCAGCGCCTGCTCGAAGACATCGACGACACGCTGAACATCGACATCGCGCAGACGCAGGTCAAGTTCACGTTCGGCCAGGTCGAACTCGTGTCGAAGCTCGTGGAAGGCAAGTTCCCCGACTTCCAGCGCGTGATTCCGAAGTCGCACAAGAACAAATTCCTGATCGGTCGTGAAGAACTGCAGCGCTCGCTGCAACGCGCGGCGATTCTGACGTCGGATAAGTTCAAGGGCGTGCGCTGCATCGTCGAGCCGGGCCAGTTGAAGATCATGTCGACCAACGCCGATCAGGAAGAGGCGCAGGAAGAACTGGAAATCGCATACGACGGCGACAGCGTCGATATCGGGTTCAACGTCACGTATCTGCTCGACGTGCTCGCGAACCTGAAGGTCGACATGTTGCAGGTGAGCCTGGGTGATGCCAGCTCCAGCGCGTTGATCACGATTCCCGAGAACGACGAATTCAAGTACGTGGTGATGCCGATGCGCATCTGACGCGTCCAACATCAAGAAGAACACCAAGGGGCGCAGCGCCCCTTTGGTGTTTTTATGGCGTTTTGAAAAGTCCAGAGCAGCAACCTCGCAGTAACGCAGAACCGGAAAAAATCCATGACTGACATGAACAATACGCAGCCCGATAACAGCTACGGCGCCTCGTCCATCCAGATCCTCGAAGGTCTGGAAGCCGTGCGCAAGCGGCCTGGAATGTACATCGGGGATACATCGGATGGCACCGGTCTGCACCACCTCGTGTTCGAAGTGCTCGACAACTCCATCGACGAAGCGCTCGCCGGGCATTGCAACGACATCCAGGTGATCATCCACGCGGACAACTCGATTTCGATCACCGACAACGGCCGCGGCGTGCCGACCGGCCTGAAGATGGACGACAAGCACGATCCGAAGCGCAGCGCCGCTGAAATCGTGATGACCGAGCTGCACGCCGGCGGCAAGTTCGACCAGAACAGCTACAAGGTGTCGGGCGGCCTGCACGGCGTGGGCGTGTCGTGCGTGAACGCGCTGTCGGCGTGGCTGCGCCTCACGGTGCGCCGTGACGGCAAGAAGCACTTCATGGAGTTCCACCGTGGCGTGCCGCAGAATCGCGTGCTCGAAGAAACCGACGGTGTGGTCACGTCGCCGATGCAGGTGATCGGCGAGACCGAAAACCGCGGCACCGAAGTGCATTTCATGGCCGATGAGACGATTTTCGGCAACGTCGAATATCACTACGACATTCTCGCTAAGCGGATTCGCGAACTGTCGTTCCTCAATAACGGCGTGCGGATTCGCTTGCTGGATCAGCGCTCGGGCAAGGAAGAAGATTTTGCGTTCGTCGGCGGCGTGAAGGGCTTTGTCGAGTACATCAACAAGAACAAGTCCGTGCTGCACCCGAATATCTTCCACATCATGGGCGAGAAGGATGGTGTGGGCGTCGAAGTGGCGATGCAGTGGAACGACAGCTACAACGAAAACGTGCTGTGCTTCACGAACAACATTCCGCAGCGCGACGGCGGCACGCACCTTACCGGTTTGCGTGCGGCGATGACGCGTGTGCTGAACAAGTACATCGCCGATCATGAAGTCGCGAAGAAGGCGAAGGTCGAAACGTCGGGCGACGACATGCGTGAAGGGCTGTCGTGCGTGCTGTCGGTGAAGGTGCCGGAGCCGAAGTTCAGCTCGCAGACGAAGGACAAGCTGGTGTCTTCGGAAGTGCGCGCGCCGGTGGAAGAAGTGGTCGCGAAGGCGCTCGAGGAATTCCTGCTCGAGACGCCGGGCGACGCGAAGATCATCTGCGGCAAGATCGTCGATGCGGCGCGTGCGCGCGATGCCGCGCGCAAGGCGCGTGAGATGACGCGTCGTAAGGGCGTGCTCGATGGCGTTGGTTTGCCTGGGAAGCTCGCGGATTGTCAGGAGAAGGATCCGGCGAAGTCGGAGATTTATATCGTCGAGGGTGACTCGGCAGGTGGGTCGGCGAAGCAGGGCCGGGATCGGAAGTTTCAGGCTATCTTGCCGCTGCGCGGTAAGGTGCTGAACGTCGAGAAGGCGCGTTACGACAAGCTGCTGTCTTCCGAGCAGATCGTTACGCTGATTACCGCGCTTGGGTGCGGGATCGGCAAGGAAGACTACAACCTCGACAAGCTGCGTTATCACCGCATCATCATCATGACCGATGCTGACGTGGACGGTGCGCACATCCGGACGCTGTTGCTGACGTTCTTCTATCGGCAGATGCCGGAGATGATCGAGCGCGGGTATATCTATATCGCACAGCCGCCGCTGTACAAGATCAAGGCGGGGAAGGACGAGCGGTATCTGAAGGATGAGTCGGAAGTTAATGCGCATATTCTTCGCCTTGCGTTGCAGGGGTCGGAGTTGGTCGCTTCCGATGGTGCGACTCCGATTACCGGGGATGCGCTCGGTGAGTTGGCTCGGTCTTATCTGTTGGCGCAGGCGGTGGTCGATCGTTTGAGCCGTCTGTACGACGCTGGCGCGCTCGAGGCGGTGATGGATGGCGTCGCTGTCGATCTCTCCAGCGAGCAGGCGGCCGAGGCTTCGGCTCGCGCGCTCGAAGCGAAGCTGCGGGATGACGCGCTGAAGCCTGATGTGACAGTGACCACGATGTATGACCCTGTGCGGGAACTGCGCTCGCTGCGCGTCGCGCGGACGCATCATGGGAATCAGAAGATTTCCGTGATCGATGAAGAGTTTCAGTTGACCGCGGATTATCAGCAGCTTGTTAATACCGCCAATACGTTCAAGGGATTGATTGGGGCTGGAGCTGTGATCAAGCGTGGGGAGCGGAGCATGGCTGTCACCGACTTCAAGAGTGCGATGAAGTGGTTGCTTGCTGATGCTGAGCGGAATATGTCCAAGCAGCGCTATAAAGGCCTCGGTGAGATGAATCCTGAGCAACTTTGGGAGACGACTATGGATCCGCAAGTGCGGCGTCTTCTGAGGGTGCAGATTGAGGATGCTATTGCTGCTGATGGCATCTTTACTACGCTGATGGGGGATGATGTGGAGCCGCGTCGGGCTTTCATTGAGTCTAATGCGCTTAGGGCGGGGAATATTGATGTTTGAGGTGTCGGATGACACGGAAAGTGGAATTAGTGCCAGCAAAATGAAAAATTGCTGACATAGATAGTGAAAAATCGAGCGAGAATTCCTGAGTCTAAGACTTTGGTCCTCGCTCGAATCTGCCGCAATGCGGGCATGCGTTACTGCGGGGACATTAGGCGTTATCTGGCGACGTCGAGTTCGAATGCCGATTCGGCAACGGCCAGTCGCGTTCATAACCGCTCCTACGGATGCCACTTCAACAGCAGGGATCTAAGATGCCGACTTACAAATACTTGGGTATGAAGTACTCGCAAGGCGATTCGAGCACCGAGTTGGTGTCCTTCTGCGCTGCCGCAGACGATATCGTCGCATGGGGCGGGGTGCCTGCAAAGAACGAACGGTTTCACGGCGGCTTTCAACGCGCACTCGGCGCGCGTTATCGAAAAATCATCGACTTTTTCAACTCAAATCAAACGTCGCCGGGCGCTGTCGTCGTCGCATTTCGAGAAGGACAACTGACCTCGGAAAGCTTGTCCATCCCTACCACTTGGGGTGGAGATCAACTTTCGTATAAGCCGGACTTAGTGCAGATAAGCTTCACGGTCGACGATGACGAGACGTTGACGCTGGACGAACTTCGGAAGAAAGTGGCACTTCTGCTTGCTCCACGGGTCGGCGTGGATTCGCTGGTTCCTGCCGGTACGAACGGCGATGTCGAATCAGGAACTTCGGCGGCCGCCGAAGGAGAGGACGGCGACGCCGACACGCAAAATGCCGATACTGAAGGCGAGGAGGAGTTAGACGTCGGTCAGTCCAAGCTCCGTGACTTCTATGAGTTCATCAGCGATGATTCGAAAGTGCTCGAGTGGCTCGGTAAAGAAACAACGAGAATCGATGCCGTTAAAGCAAAAGGCTCGTTGAACCAGGAGGACAAGGAATTCGTAGCCTTTACGCCGGAAGAGAAATTGAAGGCGACGTTGAAGTCGCTACTTCGACCGGCGATGATTGTTGACGGGCAGCACCGTGTCAATGGAGCAAATGAAAGCGATAAAGACGAGATCGTCTTCACGGTATGTGCGATCAAGGATGCGGACTGGATCGAGCAAGTGTTCCAATTCGTCGTCTTGAATAAGATGGCGCGACCGATATCTAAGGATTTTCTCACCGAACTCTTAAACACGTCCCTAACAAACTCTGAAATTGAGGAAATTGACAAAAAGCTGGAGTCAGTTGGAATCAAGAATTCGGATCGAATCATCCACAAATATATCAATCACGACCCAAGAAGTCCTTTCCTCGGGACTGTCGCCGAGGCGAGTGAATCCGCGGGGTTTGAGAAAGCTGGAAAGCTTAGTCAGCAAGGGATGTTGACCGTTGCTAAACGTTGGCGGGCCATCGACAAAGGTGGAAAGAGCTTGGAAATGGCGATGTTCTCGCCTGCGCTCCAAGCGTCAAACCTTACGCTCACTCGTGAAAAGTGGAAAAATTACGAGACTTGGGTGCCCTTCTTCTTCACGTTTTGGTCAACTCTGAAGGAACAATATTCGAAAGAGCAGGTGTGGGTAAAAGAGCCTCACTTTCACCTGCTTTATATTGTTACGCTCCAGGCGCTACAAGACGTGTTCTTAGAAAGCAAGGCGGAAGGTGATGCAAGGTTTACGTCATTAGCCCATTTTGCAGAACAGGTACGCGAATTTTTTGATGCCGTGCCTGGCGCATTCTTTCAAAACTGGTCGGCGACGGGTCTGCAGAGCGGTACTGGTTGGGCCGACATAAAGGACGCAATCAGATCGTTTCGTAAGGGGCAGAAACTTTCGACCGTCAAAAAAGAGTCTCCCCTTTTCAGGTAGCCGAAATTGTTGCACGCGACGCTATACATGGAACCGCTTTTGCGGTTCCTCGACATAGTCTCCCGGGGGAAACGAGAAGATCGCCGTGCGCTCGCGTTGTTATCGAGCGATGCGCAGCGTCTGTTTGACGCATCGTTTGATGCTGTAACTAAGCTGGCCTACGGGTCCTCGTCATCAATACGTGCCCACGCGTCACTGATGGCGATCGTCCGGATACTATGGAACCTCGCACCAGTTGAATTGTTTACCCAACCGTCGCCGAATTTTAAATATCTGGCTAGGCGGACGATCGAAGAACGTTTGAGTCTTGGTGCAGGAAACGAGCAACTGATTCGCGACCTCGCTTTGGTATTCAAACGAATAAGATTTTTCTACCGACACGGACGGAATACGACGTCGTTCGATCCTTCAAGCTCGGCTCAGCTTTCGATTCTGCACGCTCAAGGATGGCGCTGCGCGCTTTGCCTGTTCCCTTTTGAAGACGACTTAGATTTATATGCGGCAGAAGAAGAGTCGGTTGTCGTTGATAGACACCCGGCAGTCGAGAACGAAATTCGACTGAAGGAAATGTATCGCAGACCGGAGCTCGACCATATCATTCCCCATTTGCTTGGCGGCGATGATCCTGAGAACTGGCAAATACTCTGTCGGTCGTGCAACTCGGGTAAAAGCGATGCGATTAGCGGTCTATCGAGGCATTTTTCGCATAGCTCGGTAAGAACAGGTGATTTTTCGGAATTCGGCGCGAGTAAACGGTTTGCAGTGGTTGCGGATTACAGAAGTAGCTCGGAAAACCTTCCGGTGCCGACTGCAGATCAATTTTTGCGAGTATTTCGCAGAAATCGGTCTGGATTTCTGAATATCGAAAATCTGTGCTGCGAACTTTGCTAGCTCGCATTCTGGGCGCGATTTTTTCGCGGCATCAAAGGTCTTCTTACACCCATTCTTCGAGCGGCGTCGCACTTACCTGGGTTGCCCCCGAGTAGGCGCAAGCATGGTGGAGGGTCGGACCTGCGTATACGCTTGCTCAACGATAACGTTGAACTTTCCTGCCTCGGACGATATGCTAAAAACCCGTACCCATGCGTGCGGCCGCGCGGGAGAAGTACAGCCTCTGGCACTCGCGCACGACCTCGAGCATACTTTTTTCGGACGAATCTAGGGTGGGTATGTGGCCAACGGTTTAAAGAAAAGATTGGGGATCATCTTGGCAAACACCGGAAATTCGCTTCTTTCGGAGAGCGACCAGCACAGCAATGAGTTGAGGAATCGCATCAATAATCTCAACAATCTTTGGTTCATTGCGGATTCGCCGCTTTTTATTGACGCGAAAGCCGTTGGCCGCCTTTATGACACAATTTTTCAACCTGAGTTTGAAATTGCGTCCCGTACGCAGGGCGTCGGGGGTACCAAAGCCACTCAACTTTCCGCTGAGATATCGGGTGCTGGAGAGGCTTCAATCCCGACATTCGTGAAAATGTCGGCGACCGCGAAGACTGGCACGACACTGTCGGCGGGTTCAAACACCAGTAAATCTGTCACGGAAGTTGCGGTTCGCTCTGCCGAGCGAATGCAAGAGGCACTGATAAATCTATACGTGTATTCCTATCCAGATCGCATATTTTTTGTCGATAATGAGTTGATTCAGCTGAGGGATTTGGAGGGAAAGACGTATTCTTGGCAGGAAATTGAAGCGAAATTGGATATTCCAGGCATCCGGCCATTGATCGTGCTTGAACTTGGGAAAGGAACCAAATTGATGCCGATGTTTGGCGAGTTGGTTTCGGGACAGGATATCGATCTTTACCATCGTTTTCTCGATGCTATCCCGCATGACGAGTCTCGAACGGTTCCGACATATCCGTCAAAGAATGCCGCGAACTACGCTCTCACATCGAAAGAATATTGGTCCGCTTTTTGGGCAGTCTTTAATTCTCAAAAGGCCATGCGGGTCATTGAGGAGTCGACGCGAGCCGGTGGAAGATTCGAGTGGATTGATTATCGATTGGTCGGCTTCGAACCAGATAAGAATCCGATTCCACTTCATTTACATGTTTCACCCAGAGGCGAATATTCGACGGGAACGTTCGCCTATCAGTTTGTTCGTCGAGGTGAAAGCCATGGGCTTAGGATGGTTGGTACCCTGAAAAAGGGTGCCGACATTAATATCTTATCTGTATATGAACGGTGAGATTAGTAAAAATTCGATCCTGTGGATCACCGACGCAGACAATACGTTGTGGGATACTGATCTAATCTTTCGTAATGCGCAATTGGGCTTGCTTCAGCTAATAGAGGATGCGACGGGGTTCTCGGTGGGCCCGGTCGATCGGCTAGCCTTCGTGAGGGAAATCGATCAGGGTATAGCTCAAATTGACCATCGCGGTCTGAAATATCCGTTTGGTATGCTGGTTTCGGCGATTGCAGGTCGTCTTCAAAGCCAGCCACCTAATACTGCGATTCGGCAGGCTGTACTTGGTACGGATGTCTTGCCGGCGCATATCACGGAATCCCTAGTCTCTGCTTTCGATGGGATGTTGAAAGAACTTCCACCGTTACGGGATGGCGTGCGCGAGGGTTTAGAAATTTTGGCTGCTGCAGGTGCGAAAGTGTTTGTAGTGACCGAGGGAACCCGGGGGCGAATTGAGACGACTCTAAGGGCGCACGCTTTAGAAGGCTTCGTGGAAACAATTCTGGCCGCAGAGAAAAATAACAGTCTCTATGCCAGACTTGGTCGAGCGAGGGCCGGTACGTGGCGTTGGGCAATTGGAGATCAGATTGATCGCGATGTTTTGCCAGCGTTGGCTGCCGGCTTCCAAGCGATTCACTTTCCAGGCGGATTCATGCCCGCTTGGCAAAGTGGCGAAAAAGTTGGCGCCAAGGCGTATTTCTCAGTCGACAATTACCTTAGCGCAGTGAAAATCGCGATTGATTTTCGGAAGACTGAAGGCCATTCGCCGATTGGCTGAAAGCCTATTGCGTTCCGCCCCGCTGTTGACTCACATGCGGCGGGTGTTCGGAATATTGCGAGGCGTTCTAGAATAGGTCTTTTAAGCTGGGGATAGATCGCATGCGTCTCCACTTGCGGTCCTCTCGACACGGACTTTCGAAATCGTGGGTATGGATTTGGAGAGCTCTTCAAGGATAAAAGCGCATAAGCTCTCCAACGTTGCTGGGCCGAGCGTCGTGATTTCATCCAAAAATCGATGATCGAGAAGCTCTCGAACACGCTCAATTTCTCTACGCAAGAATCCAAGATCAATGACCATCTTGGTCGTCGGATCGGGCGTACCCCGAACAAATACCTGCGCATGATAGGTATGCCCGTGAATGCGACGGCTTCCCTCAGCATCGACCTCGCGATGTAGAGTATGAGCGGCTTCAAAGTAGAACCTCTGGCTCAGTTCATAGTTCATTGCAATATCCAACTGCAGGCAAGTTCGTCGGAAGTCTTAGTGGCGCATGCGATTACACTGAGGTCGCCGACACGAAGGTTTCATACCCTCTCTGTCTCAGTTCACACGCAGGACATGTACCGCATCCATACCCCCACTGATGTCGAGTCGTGTGGTCACCAACATAGCAGGTGTGGGTTTCATCCAGAATCAAGTCGACCAATCGCGTTCCACCCAGTTGTGATGCCATTAGCCAAGTCCGCGCTTTGTCGATCCACATCAAAGGGGTCTCGATGACAAGTGGCTGGTCCATACCCAGTGCGATGGCTACTTGAAGCGCCTTGAGTGTGCTGTCCCGGCAATCTGGATAACCTGAATAGTCGGTTTCACACATGCCACCGACCAGCACTTGCAGACCCCGTCGATACGCCACGGCGGCGGCCAGCGTAAAAAACAGCAGGTTTCTACCCGGAACGAATGTATTTGGCAATCCATTGTTCTGCATCTCAATGGCTTTGCCAGCGGTGAGTGCCGTGTCGCTGATCTGCCCAAGAATAGAGAGATCAAGCATATGGTCGTCGCCGAGTTTGCGTGCCCACGCAGGAAACTGTTCGCGCAAACTCGTCAATACTGTTTGCCGACATTCGAGTTCGACAGCATGCCGCTGTCCATAGTCGAATCCGATGGTTTCGACGTGCTGGTAGCGGTCAAGCGCCCATGCGAGACAGGTGGTCGAGTCTTGGCCGCCAGAGAAAAGAACCAATGCGTGAGTTTTCATTAGTGCACCTTGCTTACGAGTTAGCAACCTGCCGCGGTTTGCGCAGCGCACGCTTCATGGAGCGAACGAGATAATTCGTCAGTAGGTCGATATCGCTCGGCGTGTTCTGAATGCCATTCCACGGACGCTCGTCGTACGGTGCAAGTTTCCATTGACCGCTCGTCCATGCGGTGTATTCCTTCAGCAGGTTGAGACCATGCTCAAACTCCGCTCGAGTCGTCGCACCCTCACTGGAATAGAGAAACTCCATCACGAATCCCATGGCCACGACACCGGCACCGTGACGCAGACGTGATGTCTTGGGACTCATGCCGACCCATTCGCTTCCAAAGACCGTGACAACTGCCTCGAAGAAGGCGTTTACGAATTCGTATGCACGATCCTCAAAATCGCCGTCCTTGATGAACTCGCGAATAGCGCCGTCGGAGGCGGAGTTCATCACGAGCTTCTGCATGGCGGTATCGCTCAGAACTCCCTTCGGGTTCGTATGCTGACGAATCTCACCATATAGCGCAGAACCACGCGTAAAGTTCAGGCGGTCAACAATGCGTGCAGCAAATTTGCGTGCCGTAAAGCGCTCCGGCAACCCCTCGACGTTTGGCAGCAACTCATAAATCAGCGTCTTGGGCAGCGGACGGGTATTGTTGACCAGGACAAATTGTTGCCGCAGTTCGTTGTAGTCTTTGCAGATAAGAGCGGAGACGAACACCTGGAAGCCCGGCTTCGTGATGCCCGACAACGCGCTCAGTCGCTGCTGGCCGTCAACAACAAAGCCGGGTTTGCCGTCGCCAACTCTAATCTCAATGTCTACAACGCCATCGCCCTTGTCCTTCACCTTGACGCCACCAATGAAGGCGACAATGAGTGCATTCGGCAGGAGTGCGTCTTCACGCCGCAGATAATCTCGAATCTCCTTGATATGCGTGGCGATCTGGTGGCGCTGGAAACCACGCAACTGGCCGTTCTCCTCCCGGCCGACGCGTTCAATTTCTGCAAATCCCCAGATCTGCTCAGGGGTTGCAGCAAATGTAAAGACATCGTGCTCCGGGGCCTGTGATGCACGAATTGCCTTGAATCGGTAGATGCTCACAGATGATTCTCCAGAGTACGTTGCAAGTGTTTGTGATAGACCCCGAGGTTATGAAAACCTCGGCGCTTGTTTCGATTGCTTGAACGAAAAATGATGACGTCGACTCCCGCACTGCGGCAGATTGAGCAGCGACAGCGTTTCCACGGTGCCTCGTGGAGCGTGCGCTCAACGAGCGCTCGCATCTTCAGGAGTTCTTTCTCATGTTTTTCAATTGTGAGCCCGTCGCCAAGTGTCAGGAACCGCTGATAGTCCATGACGGCATCAAGTGCAGCGGTCGCCTTTCCTCCACCGCCATCAAACTTGCGCAGCGCGGCCAGTGCTCTCTGCTCCCGCTTCTGAAGATCCTCAGCACTAAAAATACCGCGCTTGATACCCTGCATGAGACGTGGGTTCTCGATAGCCTGCGGAATGCGGACGGCCGCGTAATAGTCCAGCCCCCCTTTGGGTGACTCCATGTAGTAATTTGCCTTCGCATCCTTGAACGCCCGGATGAGCGGAGATGTGGAATCAAAGCTAGTAATGCCGAAATTCGTGAACTGATGGATGGTGTCGGCTTTGGCAAACCCAAGCAGATGTATATTCGTTTCCGGCTTTATCGCATTACGCAGCGCGTGAAGAACCTGCTTGATGACATCAACCTTCAACGGAACGAGACCTCCGATCGCCAGGTAGCGATACCCCATCTTTTCCAGTCGGACGGCGGCATCGGCCATGCTCGCAGGCGACCAACCTTGGACGGCCCCAAGCGGCTCGAACGGATAATCCTCTGCATCCGTCAGGTGCAAAAATTCCTCGGCGTTTGCTAGCGTGATGTCAAAGCGCTCAACAACTCCGGGTGCCATTGCGCTGGCCGGCGGGTTGTCCGTCAGGCAGTCGAAAATGATGTGGTCAGGTGACACGCCGTGGGTGAAACCCGCATCCGAGTAGAACTCAACGACCTCCTGTGGCGGATAGGCTGGAGTTTTGCTATTGGCATAAGCAAATGCGCCACAGTCGCCGAGGACCATCGCGTTCTTAAACTTTGGACCGCCGTAACGCAGAAACTTACGAACACCATCTCGCAGCATTCGCTGCTCTTCGGCCGTCGTATATCGCACTTTCGAGTTGGCAACACCAGCCGCCTGCCGGACGGCACTCATGGATACGAGCAGTCCGTCGTACGGCGATGGCGTCATGAGTTCGTGCGCATACATGTCATCCCAGTAGCGACGCCGACCGGGTGCATTTACATCGTTTATGAAGTCGTACCCCGGATCAACATAGTCCTGGGTATCGGAATAGAGAAATTTCATTGTTTCATGGTGCTCGTATAAGCTCGGACCAGTGCGTCCTGCAACTTTCTGATATCGCGATGTGTGTTCTGGATTTCGTTCCAGGCAAGACCCAGCGACTCCCAGGTGCCGTTGGTCCAGCGGCAGGCAGGCGCCATCTTTTCAAGCTCCTTGCGTACCGTCTTGTAGTCCTCGCCAAGTCCTGACAGACGGGCGTAGATCCGGTCCATAAGCACGCCCATTGCTTCGATACCTGCTGAGTGCATCAAGCGACTGCTTCGCGGATCCACACCCCACGCCTCCGGGAATACGTCACGCACTGCTGACCAGTAAGTTAAGAGGACGTGATACATACCTTCAACGTCTACGCCATCCCGACCACTTGACTTATAGGGAGCGAGCGCGCCCAGTGGGTTGTTCATGCTATTCCGAATCATGGCGATAACCGCCGTATCGGTGATCACGCTGGTACTGCTGCCCTTCTCCGAAATCCGCTTGATCAGCTTGTGAAATGGAGATTCGGGATCACGATTGAGCAGGTTACAGATCTCCGACGGAACCTTGCGCACACTCAGTTCGCGAGGCAGCAATATACTGCGAGTCTCAGGCAGCAGTTCGTTGATCAACCGGGTGGGAAGCGGCTTCGCCTTATTGACCAGAATGAACTGCTCACGCTGGATTTCCAGACTATCGGATACAAATCCGACGACCGGCACGGGAATGCTCTTGCTTCCCGTCTGCGCTAAGGCAAGTGATCGCTGCTGTCCGTCGACAATCCAGGCAACCCGTTGGCCTTCGTCGTAGACAGGGATCGTCAGGGTTCCCGCTTGCGCAATTCCCTGGTCGCCAGTTGGCTTCGTACCACGAGCTGCAGCGAAGTGCACTGCGGGCGACATGGCTAAGATGATCGCGTTCGGGAATAGCACATTCCCTTGATTTAAATAGTCGACAATTCCTTTCACATGGGAGCGAATTTCTGGACGCTGAAAGCCTTTCAGCTCGTCAGACTCATCGCGCTCCACCCGCGAGATGTCCGCGACCTTGATGATGTCTGAGCCCTGAATGAAAAAAGCAAAAACATCCAGTTCTGCGCCTTGAGTCGTTCGCAGCGCGCGTACCACGATCTCTTTTCTCGCCATAGCGCCATTAGCCCTCGTTTGCCAGATCTTGTTGGAGACGGCACCAGAGATTGCGGAACCGCGATTGTTCGCAGGCAACTAATGCCTCGTCGCGCAGATACCTGAGCAATCGTGCTGATGCGCCGTCAAACCGATCCCAGTTTTTACGCAGAAGAGTCAGAATTTCACTGTCAGTTTTGCGTTCTCTTAGCGGAATGACCGGCTTCTTTAGTGCGAGCATCGCTGCCGATACAGATGCCCTTGCGTCGTCAACAGAGAGTTCGTGTCCGGTCAGCACCTCAATGAAATGGCGCAGCGCACGCTGGGGAAAATCAGTACGCGTGCCGACATATGACGAGCCCTCCAGGCGTTCATCGTAAGGCAGTGCGACATGGCGAGCATGCTCGGGCACAAGAGTCCGTCCGTGATCGGACGTGATGATTCGAACTCTACTAAGCTGCCGCTGCGTCAGGGACGCCAAGTCTTCCGCAATTAGGGCGATGTAGCTTCCAGGGAGTGCGAAGAGCGCGAGGGCGTCCGCATTGCTTTCGAGCAATGCGCGAACTGAGCGTTGCTGCCCCAGTTCCGTTGTCAACGCCGTCCACCAGTCACTCGGCCTTTTGCCCAGATGAGTGAGCAGGGGCTTCAGCGAGTTGTCACCTTCGGCAACGGTCAGGTTGTACGACGGGATCGCCTCCGTAGCACCAACAACGCCAAGTCCCGCAGAGACGATGTACAGAGTTCCGCCCAGCGAGGCGGCGACCTGCCTTGCCTCGGAAAAAGCGCGGCCCATGTAGATATCTTGGGCCTCTTTTGAGGGGCGCACTTTTCTGATCGCCTTGCCCCAGCGTGCTGCGACCGATGACAGCGACCCGTTCATGTCGGCAGCGGTCAGGGTAACGGTGTCGTCACCGACACGCTTTCTGTTGGTGCAGTTGGTAACGATGATCACTCTACGTGTCATAACTGCGCGCACGATCGTAATTTTACCCCCAAAAACTGCACGCTAAAGATTTCGATAGTTTCGCACTTGTCGCGACAGACTTCCAGTGGCGCGGCCAATTACCTCACTTCAAGTTGGTTTTGAGTTCGGGCACAACAGCGCACCGAACTGTTTCGGGCGCGGTATTCGGCGGATAAGACAACCCTGCGCACCTTCTGAACAGGCTGGCCGATGGTGAAACGCGCCCACGGTCCTTCTTCGCAAAAGAGCATCCCCGTTCTTGTTGCGTTGCCTTTTGACTATCAACAGATTGTTCAAATAGTCAAGAACTATTTATTGATGGCTGATTTGCAGGCTGACCCAATCCCCTCGTCTAACAGCGCCCATGTAGGCTTAAGGATTCGTTCGTTTTGGGCAAGACGGGTAAGCCTACTAGTAGAGGGAAGCGGGGGGATAGAGGCATCTGGGGTCATCAAAACAGCGCGCAGGACAGGACCCTGATGAGGTGGTTTCAAGTAATTTTTTCGTAATCTCGCGGCGCCTTCGAAGATTCAGCGCTATCGCTCAGGCTCGTTGTTTTCGTGCTAACCGTTGTATCGAAACCGATTTTCCACTTAATTGGACGCCAAGGTGCGGGTTTTGGTAATCCAGAAATCTTCTTTTGGATCAATGACTTAGATGGTATCGCGGGCTTGACATACCCGCGGTGGCTATCTACGCTGGTGGTGATCTATTTGCCTACCACGAGTCGAGATGAGCCCCTTTTCTCACTACCTGCATGAACTACGCATGCGGCACGAGATTCGTCAGTCTGAACTGGCGGAGTTGCTGGGGTACGAGCAGAGTTACATTTCTGCGCTTGAGATAGGAGCTAAGGGGCCGCCCACTCCCGAATTCATCGAAAGGCTCGTCGTCGCGCTTGACATGAGTCAAGCGGAACGGGCAGAGGTTCGTTGCGTCGCCGAGGCCTCGCAGCGGAAGTTGGCTGTGAACGCTGACTCCCCTCAAGACGTGTATTGGATGCTCAAGGAGTTGCGCGAACAGGTAAATGAGCTGCACCCCGTGCAAATCAAGATGATTCGTGACGCGCTCGAATTGAAAGGGTCGTTTGTTGATCCTGAGCCCGTTCCAGTACGGCGTATTAAAAGGCGTCGACGTGAGGAGGTCAGAATGTAAAACGGGACAAACCTTTCGGCTTGCCCCGCTGGTTGCAGGCACCTAACGATACCCGCAGAGTTCGCACCTCCAGTATCGTCACTGCCTCAAGTGGCGTCAAGCCCTTCCACCCCTCGTATGGACAACGCAGGTGTCAAAACCACCGAGCGCGGATGTTCGTATGTCCACGCGCGGGCATATGGATCTGGAACGGACGTCGTATTAGCCAAGCCTGAGGGTTTGTTGATACGACGGGGGGATAACCCATGTCTGCAAAAGCATGGCAAGGCACATGGCGAGGGCAGCTACCGGACGGGCAGATTCATGATCGCGCGCGGCAGATCATCCGTCCGTCCGGCGGAATCGTGCGCGGCAAGTTCCCGAGTCGCAAGAACGGCCGCATGGTTCATCACGAAGGTCTGCTTGAACTCGACGCAATCTACCTATTCGAGATGTCATCGCGTATCGCGAGCTACCGGGAACAGCCAATCACTTTCTGCTACCCGGACGGTGCGCGTTTGCGCCGCTATACCCCCGACTTTGAGCTGACGTTGACTGCCGGGGAAAATGTCCTAGTCGAAGTGAAGTCGAAGTTTGGCTTGGAGCACGACGAAGTCCGGCACAAGCTTTATTGTGTCGCTCAGCATCTCCACCGCTCAGTCAAAGAATTTGTTGTTCTCGATGACGGCACCTTACGACAGGAGCCACGCCAATCGAACTTGCGCCGAATCTACCATCAAGCGCCGCGTGTGCCACCTTCGACGGGTGCCTGTCAGGCAGCTCTTGAACGATTCCGACACCATTTTCCGATGTCTATTGCATCCGGTGTTCATCTCCTTGGAGAACGATGCATCGACCCGTTCAGCCTCTTGATTGCTGGCCTGCTTCGTTGCGACATTGACCGGCCACTTACGGCCAACACGCTGCTGTATCTGATGGAGGAAGACGATGCATGGTTTTGCATTGACCAAGGGCATGGCATTTGATTGGGACGGGGTCAGCTTTCGTATCGATCGCATGCAACCTAACGGAGACGTTGTTCTTGAGCGTATCCGTGACGGTCACGTTGTGTTGGCGACGTGCGATCACCTGCTATCGGAGTACGTCCAAGGACGAGTGTCTCGGACGCGACCCCATGTGATTGCATCAAGCTCCCGAACGCCGCCGATTTATTCGCGCCCATTGGTCGAGTTACCAGCGCGCGTTCAAACTGAAACCACACGCCGCTGGCTGTACGTGCAGGCGTTGTTGGATAGTGAAGGCATTGTATTTACGACAACGGTCATGCGGCCGTTCATCGCTGAAGTAGCGGCCAAAATCGGCGACGCGCACCCCCCAAGCGTCACGACACTTTATCGGTGGTACTCCCGATATCGGTTACATCAAGATACGCGGGCGCTTGTCCCACGCACGGATCGACGAGGATGTCGCAATCTAAAGCAAGACGCGGATATTCTCCGACTCGTGTCTGAAGCGGTAGAAGAAGCATTTGCCTCATCGCCACTGGCCACAGTGCAGAACGTTTACGCCCGACTGGCTGTCAAGATCGAGATCGAGAATCGCCAGCGAGTCGCGGCCCAGCAGCTTAAACGCCCGGCCTTAAGAACGGTATACCGGCTGTTCGCTCGTGTCGATGCATTCGAGCGGATCGAACTACGGACGGGCACGGCTGCGGCAAACAAACGTCTGCGTCTTGTCAGGACCGGAGTTACGACTGAGAACATTCTTGAGCGTGCCGAAATTGACCACACACCGCTGGACCTCTTCGTTATAGACGAGAAAACCTGGTTGCCCTTGGGGCGGCCCACTCTAACCGTAATCCTCGACCACTTTAGCCGAATGCCGCTCGGCTATCACTTGTGTTTCGGCGCTCCGTCGACGGTCGCCGTTATGGGAGCGTTGCGGCATGCGATCCTACCTAAGGAGCAGGTCGCGCAGGTGCTGCCGAACCTAGAAATCGAGCATCGGTGGCCGTGTTATGGTCGTCCTGACGTGCTTGTCGCTGATAACGGACTCGAGTTCCACGGCAAGGACTTGGAGGGCGTTTGCTTCGACCTCGACATTCGAATTCAGTATTGTCCGAAGCATCAACCGCGCTTCAAGGGAGTCGTCGAGCGCTACCTGAAGACGATTAACTATTTTTTTGCGCATCAGTTGCCCGGTACCAGTTTCGCCAAGATGCATCTGCGTGGTGAGTACGATCCGCAGAAGCATGCGCTCCTGACATTGGCCGAATTCAAGCAAGTCTTCGAGAAATGGTTGATCGACGTCTACGCGCAGCAAGTTCACAGAACGCTCGGAATGACGCCTTGGGCGAAATGGCAAGACGGTGCATCGCGCCGAACGCCCACATTACCTGCCGACTTGCGCGACCTCAGACGACGAATTGGCCTAGTTGACGAGCGTGCGTTGCGGCGGGATGGTATCTGGCTGAATGGCATTCGGTACAGCGGTGATGGGCTGCAACCTATCCTCAACGCCTACGGCGAGGGCGTGCGCGTACGTGTGTTGTCCGACCCTGAAGATCTTGGAGAAATTGATGTTTGGGCACCGCAGGAGCAAATGCCTGTCACTGTTCTTGCTATCGACCAGAGCTATGCGCGAGGCCTTACCCTGCATCAGAACGAGCTGATCCGCGCTCGTCAGCGCGAATTCGGCGCGACTACCGAAGATCGCGCGGCGCTTGAACGGGCGAAGCACGAGTTAATCAATGCCGTGCAGAGCTTGATGAGCAGTCGCAAGCAGCGTGACAGACGCAAGGCAGCGATGATTCGTGGCATCAGCAGTTCCAAACCGAGTGCGGAGATTTCAATTCCGTCGCTCGCCACGAAAGCACTCGACACGGCGCCAAGGATTGCACCCGAGAAGACGAAGGATGATTTGCCGGTCGCTCGCTACGTGTCCTTTCGAGTAAAGCGTTGAGCGAGGGTCATGGACACTGTTTACGCAATTCTGGAGCGCTTCAACGAGGATCTGCTGCAGTTTCCCTCATACGTTGCCGCGTTCCATGAGATCGAGAGCCTCTTGCGTTTGCATCGCAATACGGGCATCGCCCAACACCTGCTCGTGCTTGGTGAAAGCGGCACTGGCAAGACAACACTGTGCCGAGACTTTGTGACTCGATATCCGCGAGTCAGGCTGGTGGAGCGAGATGTTGTTCCAGTAGTGCATGTCTCAATTCCTCCCGCGGCTACGATCGCTAGCGCCACGGAGGCAACGCTAGCACGTCTGGGCGACCCATCTCCTACGACTGGCACCGTGTCGACCAAGACAGCGCGATTGATCAAATTGGCGAGATCGGAGTCAGTTGAACTTCTTCTCTTCGATGAGGCACAACACATTCAGGACAGGGGAAAACTGCCTACGCAATATTTGGTCGGTGACTGGCTGAAGACAGTGATGGACGAGATCAATGTACCAACGGTGCTGCTTGGCTTGCCTCGTGTGGCACGGTTGCTTCAAGTGAATGAACAAGTGCGACGTCGATTTTCGCGACGTCGTTATCTGCAAATGGGGCAGCATGGTGAGACGAGCGTTGAAACAGAATGCTTGCAACTCTTCCTATCTCTCGGAGACAACTTCCCGATTCCAGTATCCAGCGGTGCATACGGTTGGAGCGAAATGGCGCAGCGAATCTACTACGCTTGCGACGGTCGGGTAGCGTACATCAAGAAATTACTCTCAGGTGCGATTCGCATCGCAATGGAGAGAGATCTGTCAGAAGTTGCGCCGGTGGTGCTCGAAGAAGCTTTTTCCACGGAAGTCTGGTGGGAGGGCGTGGGTGAGTTAAATCCGTTTAACGGGAATTTTCAGTTTCGGCGACTGAATCGGGCCGACGAGCCATTTGAGCATGCGCTGTCCGGTGGGGGAAATACCAGATCGAGGCGCGCGCCATGATCGCACATGGAAACTTTCCTGTTCGTTCGAATTACCGGCAGGGTGAAAGTCTGGCTGGTTTCGTGTACCGGCTTCACTGCGAAAACGGTCATCTATTGCCGCGGCGTACCTTTCGTCGGATCGTCTCGATCTATGGCGATAGTATTTGGGGTGTGGATCCATCGGTATACGAAGAGATCAAGGCGCTGGTCGGACACGAGCATATATTCAACCCTGAGGTTTGGCACAACGCTATGTCGCAAATTCGCGCATTGACTCCAGCCGAGCATCTGTTGCAACGATTGAAGGCCGATCAGTTCGCGATCTGTCCAGCATGTCTCGGCGCGTATGGCATGCATTTGGGGGTGTGGGAACTTCCGCAAGTCACCGCATGCCCAATTCACAGTTGCGTGCTGTTGACCTATTGTGCGCGCTGTCATAGCCGATTTACGTGGTCGAAACTCCAACTTGATTGGCGATGTCGTTGCGGCGATCCGCTGGCAACGATGTTGGCTGCGCCGGCCGAAGATGCAGCACGCGCGCTGGCGAACGCCATCTGTGGAGCGCGCGACGTGCAGAGACCTGTCGGCTATCTCATTCCATCACGCGGTGACATGAGCAATGCAACCCTCGAGTTGGCCACCATCTACAGGTTGCTTAAATGCTTCCATGGCTTGCGACGGCTAGTCGTCGATGTCGTCATGCCAGGCCACCACTCAAGCTCGTTGCGCGCGTGGCATGCCTCTCGAGCACGACGACGTCCACATCTGTGGGAATGCTCTCTCGTCGCCGGATGGCCTTTCGGCTTTCATCGGACCTTAGTACGGCTAGCCCAGCGCGTCTGCAGGTCTGATAGGTCGACTTTCGTCGTAGCTGGCGAACATTCACCAATTCAATATGCATTCGATCATCTCGCGAAAATGAGCCTATGCCATGGCGCTATCCACCCACTGAAGAGCGCAACAATCGATCTCATCGCCAACTTCGTAGCGCCCTTCCGAATGAACATCCTGGTTTTCTACCATCCTCGGTTGACGAACGAGCAGCGGGCAGCCCGAGTGAGACGACTTGCGGAATGGTGGCGAGCTCTTGAACCGCTACTCCGGACGCGCGGCGACATCGAGATTCAGGCTTCTATATGGTTGACCCATCCCGTCAGCCGAGAGAGTAAGGAGGCGCTCGTCGTGCGTCTCGTAAATCAGCTCGTTGACATTGCCCACATTGGCATCGGCGTCCAGAGGTGCGCGGCAGCGTTTTCCATGATGCGTACCGCCATGTGTATGCGGCCAACAGAGGGAAATTCGGATACGTTGATTGCGGCATTGGCTACAAAGCTGATGATGCTTCCGCCAATATTGTTGATTGATCTGATTGAACGTGCCGAGCGGATTACTTTGGAGGCGGACCCGTGACCTCAGAATGCGTTCGGTTGCCGGTCCGGCCTCGCCCAATCGCAGACGAGTTAGCTATCGGCTATTTATTGCGCGTTGCGTCAGCGAATGGCTATAACGGTCCGCGCGAGTTGTCAAGCGCACTAAAAAGACGAGACTGCCGCGCAATTACACATCTGAGCGCGGCTCTGAATTTGCGTCCGCGTGATTGGAGGTTGTTATTCGGACCGCTGCCACATTATTTGGATTGCGGCCATGCTCTTCCGCCAGGATTACGGCCTGACGATTTCAACCACCACTTCATGCGGTGGTGTCCGGACTGCCTTGCCGAGTCGCCCCATCTACGAGGGGAATGGGGACTCAAACTATGTTGTGCATGCGTCACTCATGCCGCCTATCTATACGATCGATGTCCACACTGCGACAGTCAACAGCGTTTTGTGCGTGCGGAGGTGCATGTTTGCGACTGCGGTTTCAAGTTGGCAGAATGTGCATTGTCGCCTGCGCCTGCATCTTTGTTGAAGTTGCATCGGATGCTCAGTGTCGCAGGAATCCGAGGCCGTGGCTCTAATGAGTCAGAGCCGGCGTTAAGCCTCACGTCTTGGCTACGCTTGGTCAAGTACCTTGGATCGCTAGCTCAAGCGCCTCTCACTCTGTGTCCCGGTCAAGTCGCTGGAACACATCATCTGCATGTGTCGATCGCTCTGACGACCGGAGCCGCAAATCTGCTTGTTGATTGGCCCACGAACTTTGAATGTTTCCTGTCGGCTGTGCATAGCGCCGTGCCTTCGGCGACTCACATCGGCGATGCGTTCGGTTCGCTGTACAGAGTCCTCTATCGCGAACTGAATGCCCCAGCGTTTGCTTTCCTGCGTGAAGCATTCGAAGATTATCTACATCTAAACTGGTTTGGATTACTCGGGCGGCGCAATCGCCGACTTAAACCAGAAACGGTCGCGGAGCACTCGAGCAAATCGGTCGGTGAGATTGCCCGAGCGGCGAACGTGGGCGAAGCCGCCATTCGTCATCTCGCAGTTTCAGGGGTCATTTCCGCCAACGTTGTGCGACACCCGTCAGGACGCACAACTTGGATCGTTCCTGATACCGCAGTCGATAGAGTAACGAGTTACGCGGCGGACAAAATGTCGTTGTGTCAGGTTGCCGAGCTATTAGGTTTGGCGAAACGTCGCATTCGTGAGTTGGTAGACGAAAAATTAGTGTCAGCCTGGATTCGACCAGGAGTGACTGGCGCGGCAGCATGGTGGCTGTCCAGAGCCGATAGTGAGCGCATTGCCGAGATCGGCGCATCCTTGCCAGAGGTCAGCACCGTCGCACACAGTGACGTCGAGATGACACATGTTCTGAGGACGTGGCGGCTACGAAAAGGAGAGTTTCCCACCCTAGTTCGCTCCATGCTCTCAGAGGACTTTCACCTGATTGGTAGGGTTTCTGCGCGGCACGGACTTGGCGGCGTAGTAGTCGCGAGGGAGGATTTGCGCGCCTGGATCGACAAGCAACGTGCACGAAGCGTGGATTCGATGTCGGTAGATGGTGCTGCAAATCTGCTGGAGTTGAAGCAACAGGTGGTCTATGAACTGATTGAACGCAAGCTCCTCCAATGTGAGATAGTCGACGATGGCAGGAAGACGTATCGGCACGTGCATCGCCGGTCGATAGACGATTTTCGCGCGGCCTTCGTATCGCTAGTTGAGATCGCGCGTCGGCATCGATCCAGTTCACGGCGGATGCTTGGGATGATCGACGCTCGGCCTGTATGTGGCCCAACGATCGATGGCGCGAGGCAGTATTTTTACCGGCGCGAGGACGTAAAGGACCTTTGTTACGCTGTTGGAGATGTCGATGAAGATGGCTAAAGTGATAGACAGTGACCGCGGGCAAGCGGTGATTTTGCCCGATGAATTTCAGTTCACATGTTCTGAGGTATTCGTCCGTCGAGATCGACTGACGGGAGACGTTGTGCTATCAGCCTGTGAACTTTCGCCGTTAAGGAGCCGAAACCGTTTTCGGCATAAAGGCGCCAAGGACTTTTCGGCGTTTAGGCGCCGCAAGTCTTTCGGCGTATAGATGCCAGTAGATTTTCGCCGTAAAGGCGCCACTGGCGTCTGAGTCGGGCGCTCGAACTTCGCCAACCGCTACCCTCCCGGCACG
>NZ_JBFPKG010000219.1:0-846 GCF_040948665.1 Paraburkholderia sp. BR14320 | reverse complement strand
GACGCGCCCCAGCGCAAATACGAACTGCGCGACATGTTTGATGCATTGCGCTGGATGGCTCGTGCCGGCGCGCCGTGGAGGATGCTGCCCAATGATTTCCCGCCGTGGGAGCTGGTGTATCAGCAGACTCAACGGTGGTTGCAGGCGGGCTGCTTTGAGAGCATGGTGAGCGACCTGCGCTCGGTGATACGCGTGGCACAGGGCCGTCGGGGACAGCCCAGCGCGGTCATCCTCGATGGCCGCACGATACAGTCGACCTGCGAGAGCGGCCCGCGTGCGGGTTATGACGGTTATAAGCGGAAGCGCGGTAGCAAGGTACATATTGCAGTAGACACGTTGGGACAGTTGCTGGCGGTGCACGTGACCCCCGCCAATGAACAGGAGCGCGCACAGGTAGCGGAGCTTGCGCGGCAGGTCCAGCAGGTAACGGGACGAACGGTCAAGGTGGCATTTGCCGATCAGGGATACACGGGCAAGGAGCCAGCGCAGGCTGCATTCGACGAGGGCATTGACCTTCAGGTGATCAAACTCGAAGAAACGAAAAAGGGTTTCGTTCTGCTCCCCCGCCGGTGGGTGGTCGAGCGCAGCTTTGGCTGGCTCAACCGTTTCCGGCGTCTCGCACGTGACTATGAACGGCTCCCCGAAACTCTCGCCGGGCTTCATTTCGTCGTCTTCGCAATGCTCATGCTTGTCCACGCCGTGCCAGTACTTCAAAGTTCCGTAAGCGGCTCGTGCCGGCCGTTATAGACGGTGGCTGAGGGCGACATCAAAGTGATGCCCATCATTTCCAATCTGATGGGCACCACTTTGACACAGTCTGCGGAGAAGAAACCGGGGACACGAACG
>NZ_JBFPKG010000218.1:0-848 GCF_040948665.1 Paraburkholderia sp. BR14320 | reverse complement strand
TCGGCAGACGTCGGCGCTGGTGCTGCAGTGGGCTGGCTGTCCAGACCCTTGTCGAGGATCGTCTTGACGGTGCGGTACCTGGGGCTGGCAAACACGAGCGCACGCTCGCACGCAGCCTCCAGCCGTTGATCGCCGACCTTCTCGCGAAGCCTCACGACGCCCTGCGCGCCGCGCAGGTTGACGAGCACCTTGTCGTTGAACATCGCGAGAACGAGCGCGTGGCAGGCCGGCCCGATATCCTTTGCCCGCGCCAGGCACCACTGTGGATCGTGCTCGAGCCACGCTTGCGCTTCAGGCGGCTGGTGGTCACGCACCGTGTGGCGATCGCCGGGCGTGCGCAGCCGCGGATGGGTCGCGACGAGTTCATGGCGGTGGAACACCTGTACGACCGTGTCGGTCGCCTTCAGCCACAACTGCTTGCCGACGAGAGTGAACGGCACCGAGTACAGTGCCTTCCTGTAGACGACGTGCCCGTCGGTATGCACCTTGACCTCGCACCATACGGCCAGCACCGGCGGCACATCGGGCAGTCCGGCGAGCAGCGGCTTCTCGATGGCGAAACGTGCAAGCGGCTGCTCGCGCGTCGTGCCGTGCTCGCGCGTGCCGGCCTGCTGCATCACCCAGTCGCGCAATTGACGGTTGGCGTCGGCGAGATCGCGGAATTCGCGCAGCGGCAAGAAGGATCGTTTGATGTATTTGACGCCGGCCTCGACGACGCCCTTCTTTGCAGGATCGTGTGGAGGGCATGCATCGATCCGGAAGCCGTACCCCTCGGCCAGCGCGGCGTACGAGCGCTGTACCTCGGGATCGTACATACACGCCTTTGTAATCGCGCATTTGGCGTTGTC
>NZ_JBFPKG010000217.1:0-857 GCF_040948665.1 Paraburkholderia sp. BR14320 | reverse complement strand
GCAGCGCGAGGGCGTGATTATCGCGAACCTCGTGAATCTGTGGAACAGCTTCGGCAAGGCCGTTTGCGTCAAAAAGCTCTAGTTGCGTCCGCAACCAACTGCGGGCCTACCCTGCTGAACAAAGCCACTTGGGATCGGCTATCGGCCATGCATTGATCGACGCCGGATACCGCGTGCTGTTCACGCGCACCAGCGAACTCGTCCAGAAGCTGCAGGCCGCACGCCAGAGCCTGCAGTTGCCTTCAGCGCTGGCCAAGCTCGACCGCTTCGATTTGATCATCCTTGACGACCTGTCGTACGCGCGTAAAGACCAGGCCGAGACCAGCGTGCTGTTCGAGCTGATCGCCGAGAGGTATGAGCGTAAAAGTCTTCTGATAACTGCAAACCAACCGTTCTCGGGCTGGAATGACGTGTTCCCCGACCCCGGCATGACGGTCGCCGCCATCGACCGGCTTGTGCATCACTCGACGATCTTCGAGCTCAACGTCGAGAGTTACCGCCGCCGCAAGGCCGGCGACAAACAGAATGCACGGCGGCGTCAATTACACGACGACAACCCTGCTAACCCGTTTAGCGACCGGTTGCCCGACGACGGCAACGTTACGCAGTAGCGGTGAGCGTCAACTACGCGATCACGCAACGACAACTACGAAGGAGCAACGTCAAATATGACCTGATAACCACCGACAACTACCCCGTTGACCGGCCAAAATAGTTGTCGCTGACCGGCTGTGAACTTTCGCCGTTAAGGAGCCGAAACCGTTTTCGGCATAAAGGCGCCAGGGACTTTTCGGCGTTTAGGCGCCGCAAGTCTTTCGGCGTATAGATGCCAGTAGATTTTCGCCGTAAAGGCGCCA
>NZ_JBFPKG010000216.1:0-859 GCF_040948665.1 Paraburkholderia sp. BR14320 | reverse complement strand
GGACAGATGAAATGTGCGGGCAAAGACCCGTCGTCTGCTTCCCAGCAGTTTTACTCCCTTGTGTCATAAGCAATACTTATCATATCGACATTTCTCGTCCCGACACCCTTACTGCAACAGAACCCGCTCGTCAACACGGAGCTTAACGAGGCGCGTCGTCTGCAGGTAAAGGATGGCACGCTGGATTACGCCCGCGCGATACTCGAGCGGCTTGCAGCCTGAGGAGGGGACATGCGATTCGATCGTACTCCGAAGGCGGAAGGTCTTCGCTGGACTTCGCGGATGCAAGCCTTGCATCTGAACCGTCAGGATCGGGCTCGTCAAAAGATCGAGCGTGCCTACCCGCTCTTCAGCGATCAGATTGAGGTGCCCCAGGCGCTTTCGGTTGATGAAGAGCGGGAACGGCGGGAACGGCTGCTGTACCAGAGCGAGCAACGCATGCGCGATCTGTACGCCCAGCAATGGCGTCGCCTGCGTCGCGAGTACTTCGCATGCACGCCCGACGTGCGCGCGCGCATCATGGAGGCCTGGAAGGCGTGGCGCGGTCCGGCCAATCCTGTGTGTTTCGCCTACGTGATCGAGCAGCACAACGGCGTGGGCGAGGAGAAGTCCCGGCGGCACCGCGAGCGCGAAGCGGCGATGATCGCGAGAATCGATGCAGCACGGGCCGCTCAGACAGCGTTAGTCTGACGGCGCAATTTTCCTGAACCACAGCCGGCGCATATGCGCCGTTTTTTTTTTGCCCTGGCGTCACGCGAGAAGTCTAAGCGGGGTCAATCTGCTCATCATTCGGGCAAACCTTCGCGCAGCGGCCGCCCATACTGGGCTCTGTTACCCGCGTCCATGACGCATCGACCCG
>NZ_JBFPKG010000215.1:0-867 GCF_040948665.1 Paraburkholderia sp. BR14320 | reverse complement strand
GGCATCCGCAGCGAGGGCCGGTCGTGATCGAAGTGAATCCGCGTTTGACGGTCGCTTATGCCGGGCTGTCGGCGGTGCGCGGCAGCGGCCTGACGCGCGCGCTGCTGGCCGCGCATGGCGTGCGACTCGAGCGCTGCGGTGCGCCGCGCGCCAATCCGCTCACATTCGAGGTGCGTCCTTGAGCCCCGCCCGTTCGAACCCGGCGGTGCGGTTCGGCTGGGACGTCGGCGGTGCGCACGTGAAGGTGTCGCTCGTCGACGGCAGCGATGCCGTGCTCGACGTCGTGCAATGGCCGTGTCCGCTGTGGCAGGGTCTCGACCATCTGCACCGCACTATCGACCTCGTCTTCGAGCGCTGGCCGCAGGCGCGCGCGGGCGCCGCGCAGCATGCGGTGACGATGACCGGCGAGATGGTCGACCTGTTCGCGGATCGCGCCGAAGGCGTGCGCGCGATCGTGGCCGCGCTCGCGCAGCGGCTCGGTTCATCACTGCGTTTCTACGCCGGCGACGCCGGCTGGCTCGCCGCCGACGACTGCGCGGCCGGCTGGCGCCAGATCGCGTCGGCGAACTGGCTCGCGACCGCGAGCTGGGTCGCTACCCGCATGCCGAACGCGCTGCTGATCGACATCGGCAGCACCACCACCGACATCATTCCGATCGTCGACGGCCGGGTCGTCGCGCGTGGCGCGACCGATGCGGGCCGGCTCGCGAGCGGCGAACTCGTGTATCACGGCGTCGTGCGCACGCCGTTGTGCGGCGTCGCGCATCGGATCGAATTCGGCGGCGCCACGCTGAACGTGATGAACGAATGGTTTGCGACCACCGCCGACGTCTACCGGCTGACGGGCGAACTGGACCCGCTGCACGA
>NZ_JBFPKG010000214.1:0-867 GCF_040948665.1 Paraburkholderia sp. BR14320 | reverse complement strand
GATCTGCGTGGAGCGCAGCGCGGCGATGGTGGTGGGGCTCTTGGCGATCCTGAAGGCGGGGGGCGCCTATCTACCGCTGGATCCGGCTTATCCGTCGGCGCGGTTGCGCCAGGTGCTGGGCGATGCCGCTCCGCAGCTGCTGCTTTGCGATGCGGCCGGCCGCGCCGCACTTGGCCCCGAGGTGCTGACTAATGTGATAGCGGTCGATCTGGAGACGGCGACGCCGGAGTGGGCGAACCTGCCGTTCTCCGACCCGGACCCGCGTGCGCTCGGCCTGACCTCGCGCCATCTCGCCTATGTGATTTACACCTCCGGATCCACCGGCACGCCCAAGGGGGCACAGAATGAGCATCGGGCTATCGTTAATCGCCTGATCTGGATGCAAAAGGCCTATGCACTCAATACGGCTGACGTCGTCTTGCAGAAGACCCCGTTTAGCTTCGATGTCTCTGCCTGGGAATTCTTCTGGACCTTGCTTGAAGGGGCAACCCTGGTGCTGGCGGTTCCTGGTGTACACAAAGACCCGGATGCGCTTGTAAACCTGATAGTCGGCCAACGCATCACCACCGCACACTTTGTACCATCCATGCTGGCCAGCTTCATGGACACGAAGGGCGTTGATCGCTGCACCTCCCTACAGCGTCTCGTGTGTAGTGGAGAGGCGCTTTCTGCTTCCCTCACGCAGAAGGTTCGGTGCGTATTACCTTGGACCGGTCTGCACAATCTATATGGTCCCACGGAAGCTGCTATCGACGTAACGGCCTGGAATTGCCCGGCTGATTTTAATGGGTCAGTGGTCCCGATCGGCCGTCCGATTGCGAACACGCGGGTTTATCTGCTGGACGGTCATGGCGCGCCGGTGCCGTT
>NZ_JBFPKG010000213.1:0-868 GCF_040948665.1 Paraburkholderia sp. BR14320 | reverse complement strand
GAAATGATGGTGGCGATGCTTGAGCAGGGCGTCGACGCATCCAAAAGCACAACCGACAACGGAAAGACGTGGGTGCTCGAGGTCGATGACAGGCAACTGGTTCGCGCGATGCAGGTGCTGCGCGAGCGCGGCCTGCCGCATAGCCGGTACGACGATCTGGGTAGCCTTTTCAAGAAGGACGGCCTCATTTCGACGCCGACAGAGGAACGCGTGCGCTTCATTTACGGCTTGTCGCAGGAACTATCGGCGACGCTCTCGAAGATCGACGGCGTGATCGTCGCGCGCGTGCAGATCGTGCTGCCGGACAACGATCCGCTGGCGCAGCAGATGAAGCCTTCGACGGCATCGGTATTCATCAAGTACCGTCGGGATTCCGACGTGAACACGCTCGTGTCGCAGATCAAGACGCTCGTGATGCACAGCGTCGAGGGTCTGACCTACGACGCGGTCAGCGTGACCGCCGTAGTCGCCGATCCGGTCGATTTGCCAATGCCCGCGCCGGCCCGGGCATCGTGGTTGCCCACGCTGGTCGCGGCGGTGCTGGTATCTCTCGTTGGCGCCGCGAGTCTCTTTCTGTGGCTGCAGCGAGGCATGCCGGCCGGGCGCGCAAGCGCGCCGCTTGATTCGCGGATTTACGCCCGTATCAAGGCGCTCGCCGGCAAATGGCGGCGAGCAAAGCCGTCTTCGGCTGCGTGATGGCGGCATCCACGGTTTCTTTGTCCACAACTTCGGCCTCGGGGTGCATGGCGTCTTCGCGTACTCGGCCGACTTCACCCATCTCGCGAAGCTGTACGGCTGGCTGTATCGCCGGGCGGCTGCGGACAAATCTGGCGCGCACCGTCAGCGCCGGGCACGTGGCCGCTCTGAG
>NZ_JBFPKG010000212.1:0-881 GCF_040948665.1 Paraburkholderia sp. BR14320 | reverse complement strand
GCGGCCAGCAGAACAATTCGTGCACGCTGCGACAGACGCACACTCGTCAGTCTGGAACAAGCGAGCTTGGTCAACTCTGCTTCCTGCTCCTCGCTCAACACAACAACCGGGGCGACCCGCAATTGCTATCCGAACCGAAGTAGAGCATTGGAGCGACACAATTCATTTAAGCTCCATCAAGAATCGAACACTACACTAGAGAGAATTGCTCGTTTGCCGGAGTGCTACCATATGGACAAATTTTGCCTTCTGTATATGAACGCGTCCCGATTGCGCCAGTGTTTCGTGTGTACCGACATCGACAGGATGGGTTGCAGCTGCCGGCCTTGTTGCAGCCGATACCGCCGCTGCGGGGCCACGATGAAATGCGCTGACTCGCTCCTCTTCAGGCAACGAGTTCGAAGCTCATATTGGCATCCAAGTTTAGCGAGTCCCGGGTCTCTGACTAGTCATCACACTCGATTGCTGCGCGACCTTTTGACGTTCCCCCTTGCTGCATTATCAACTGATTGCGGGTTTCGTGGGATTTCAGCGGTTGTCCGTTGGAGGTACCAATGATGCATGAAGGGCCCTGCATGGCAAGATGCGCACGGCGAAGCGATGGCCCGAGGGGCGAAGTGCTCGAGATGGGCTTTGTTCAAGAGGGCCGCTTGCGCGGCGGCCGTGGGTCGGGTAGAAAGAGTCCGGCGATCTATCCGACGAGCGGCTTTGTTCAGCAGGGTCCTTGCGCGGCGACCGTGGGTCCGGTAGAAAAAGCCCAGTGATCTATCCGACAGGCGAGCTTTCATGCCTTACAAGGCAAGACTGAAAACGGGTGGGCCGCGCAAGCGGCCCAAGCCGAACTACTCGGTCACCAACGCGCACGAGTACAACGAGAGCCT
>NZ_JBFPKG010000211.1:0-917 GCF_040948665.1 Paraburkholderia sp. BR14320 | reverse complement strand
TCAGCGTCAGATACGGCGCCGCGAAACTCCATTCCTCATCCGACACATCAGTCGGATACCCTTTGCGGTCTGTTCTTTTCATCCCGCCAGGATAACAGGTCTCAATCGAAGTTCCTAACACGCTCTAATTTCAACGCTGTGACGTGCACCGAACCATTCGGATCCTTGAGGATGCCGATCGGCTTTGGAAATCGCCCGACCCTGAGGCAGTAGGTCGGGCGATCTGGGTCTATTCCGACATGAATTGGCGCAGTACATCCAGTCTTAAACGCTGGCTCGCAAATGGCGGAATGACTTTTCAAGCCTGAAATCTGCATGCCGCGAACTGGCTGGGATCATAGAGGAGTGGGAAGACGAGGTTGGTCAGGCAGATTGCGAGGTGTTGGAAGTCTCGAAGGCGACTACCCACAAGATCGATTTGATTGGCGTCGGCAATCTCGATGAGCCTCCACAAACCTGACGGCCGTCCCTGTCTGCGACAACCCTTCGGGTGCCGGCAGATGCGGCTAGCAATGCGACCGATGTGGCAAAACGTTGTGGTAGATTGTCTCGATCAGAGTGCGTTTGCTGCGAATCGAATGCAAGACGCACTGATCGATTCGAGCGCTTCGTTCAGTCGCAGTCCGATTTGTCACATGCGTGATTGGCTGGAAAGAGGTCATCTAGCCGGAGCATTGTGAACATCGATCGATATAGCCGTCTACCTGACGTATTTATGTCCAAGCTTGTCAGACTATTGTTCCAACGTTGACTCCGCCGTTATGATGAGGCTGGGAGGAGGCATTTCCAACGTAAGCGGCTCGTGCCGGCCGTTATAGACGGTGGCTGAGGGCGACATCAAAGTGATGCCCATCATTTCCAATCTGATGGGCACCACTTTGACACAGTCTGCGGAGAAGAAACCGGGGACACGAACG
>NZ_JBFPKG010000210.1:0-925 GCF_040948665.1 Paraburkholderia sp. BR14320 | reverse complement strand
CACCAGCGGCGCCTCGAAATCGCCCGTGCGCTGGCGACCGATCCGAAGCTGCTCGCGCTCGACGAACCGGCGGCCGGCATGAACGCCACCGAGAAGGTCGAGCTGACCAAGCTGCTCGACAAGATCCGCGCGGACGGCAAGACGATTCTGCTGATCGAACACGACGTGAAGCTCGTGATGGGCCTGTGCAACCAGATGACGGTGCTCGACTACGGCAAGGTGATCGCACAGGGTCTGCCGCAGGACGTGCAGAAAGACGCGAAGGTGATCGAAGCTTATCTGGGTGCGGGGGTCCACTGATGTCCACGACGCAAGCAATGTTGAAAATCAAGGGCCTGCAGGTCAACTACGGTGGCATCCAGGCGGTCAAGGGTGTCGACCTCGAGGTCGGGCAGGGCGAACTTGTCACGCTGATCGGCGCGAACGGCGCGGGCAAGACCACGACGATGAAGGCGATCACGGGCCTGAAGGCGTATGCGGCCGGCGATATCGAGTACATGGGCCAGTCGATCAAAGGCCTGCCCGCGCACGAGCTGCTCAAGCGCGGTCTCGCGATGGTGCCGGAAGGTCGCGGCATCTTCGCGCGCATGTCGATCGTCGAGAACATGCAGATGGGCGCGTATCTGCGCAACGATGTCGACGGTATCAAGTCGGACGTCGAGCGCATGTTCGGCTTCTTCCCGCGTCTGAAGGAGCGCGCGTCGCAGTACGCGGGCACGCTGTCGGGCGGTGAGCAGCAGATGCTCGCGATGGCGCGCGCGATCATCTCGCGGCCGAAACTGTTGCTGCTCGACGAACCGTCGATGGGCCTCTCGCCGATCATGGTCGAGAAGATCTTCGAAGTGGTGCGCTCGATTTCCGCCGAAGGTATGACCGTTCTGCTCGTCGAGCAGAACGCGCGTCTCGCGCTGCAGGCGGCCAATCG
>NZ_JBFPKG010000020.1:0-126228 GCF_040948665.1 Paraburkholderia sp. BR14320 | reverse complement strand
GGATCTTGTCGAGCAGCTTGGTCAGCTCGACCTTCTCGGTGGCGTTCATGCCGGCCGCCGGTTCGTCGAGCGCGAGCAGCTTCGGATCGGTCGCCAGCGCACGGGCGATTTCGAGGCGCCGCTGGTGACCATACGACAGGTTGCGCGACGTGTAGTCCGCGTATTGCGTGATGCCGACGTAGTCGAGCAGTTCGAGCGCGCGCTCCTTGATTTCGCGCTCTTCCTTGCGTTCGGCCGGCGTCTGGAACACCGCGCCCAGCAGACCGTGCTTGGTGCGCACATGACGGCCGACCATCACGTTTTCGAGCGCGGTCATGCCGCCGAACAGGCGAATGTTCTGGAACGTGCGCGCGATGCCCGCCTTCGCGACCTGATAGACCGCGGTCGGCGTGTAGTTCTCGCCGTCGAGCTTGAACTCGCCCGAATCCGGCGTGTAGAGACCCGTGATCACGTTGAAGAAGGTCGTCTTGCCGGCGCCGTTCGGGCCGATCAGACCGTAGATTTCGCCCGCGCGGATCTGCAGGCCGACCTCGGAAAGCGCCTGCAAACCGCCGAAGCGCTTGTTGACGCCCTTCACCGACAGACGGATCGCCGCGTTGTTGCTTACGTTATCGCTCATGTCTTTTTCTCCACCGGACCTTATGCGCGCACCGGCTTCTTGCCGCTACGCTTTGCCAGCTTCGCAATCTTGTCTTCGTGCTTCGGCGCCGGCCACAGGCCTTCCGAGCGATACAGCATGATCACGACCATCGCGAGACCGTACAGCAGCTGACGGATCACTTCGGTATCGACGACTTCATGGCCGAAGATCATGTTCTGCAGCGGACCCATGGTGGAGCGCAGGAACTCGGGGAACACCGCGAGCAGCACCGCGCCAAGGATCACGCCCGGAATGTGGCCCATGCCGCCGAGCACCACACAGGCGAGCACCACGACCGATTCCCAGAACGTGAACGATTCCGGCGACACGAAGCCCTGGAACGCACCGAACATCGCGCCCGACAAGCCGCCGAACGACGCGCCCATCGCGAACGCGAGCAGCTTCACGTTGCGGGTGTTGATGCCCATCGCCTTGGCGGCAATTTCATCTTCGCGGATCGCGGCCCAGGCGCGGCCGATACGCGAATGCTGCAGACGCGTACACGTCCAGATCACGAACAACGCACACAGCACGAACAGGTAGTAGTACAGGTACACCGCCGGGAACTGCATGCCGAACAGCGAGTGCGACTGCGCGAAGCTGAAGCCGCCGATCTGCACCGGAGCGATCCCGGTGATCCCCTTCGGACCGTTGGTGATGTTTACCGGACGGTCGAGGTTGTTAATGAAGATCCGCACGATTTCCCCGAAGCCGAGGGTCACGATCGCCAGGTAGTCGCCACGCAGACGCAGCGTCGGCGCGCCGAGCAGAATCCCGAACATCGCGGCCAGCGCCATCGCGATCGGCACGATGATCCAGATCGGCACGTTCAGACCGTGCGGCGCGAGCGCCGCGATCCACTCGAATTGCGTCGACAGGTGCGGCGAACTGAGCAGCGCGGCCGTGTAGGCACCGATCGCGTAGAACGCGATGTAGCCCAGGTCCAGCAGGCCGGCAAAACCCACCACCACGTTCAGGCCGAGCGCGAGCATCACATACAGCATCGCGAAGTCGAGCACGCGGACCCAGTAGTTGCCGCCCGCGGCACCGATGATCATCGGTGCCGCGATCACGAAGATCGTCGTCAGGATGCCGATGGTCAGCGTCTTTGTGCGGTTCTTTTCGGGATTGAGCGTCGTGGACGGCTCGATCGGTTGAATTGAGGTCATGATTGTTGACTCCTTGTGGCCCGGGATCAGGCACGATCCGCGACACGTTCGCCGAGCAGACCCGACGGACGGAACACGAGCACGACGATCAGCACGATGAACGCGAACACGTCCTGGTAGTTACTACCGAACACGCCGCCCGTGAGGTTGCCGATATAGCCGGCGCCCAGCTGCTCGATCAGGCCGAGCAGCACGCCGCCGACCATCGCGCCGCCGAGATTGCCGATACCGCCGAGCACCGCCGCGGTAAAGGCCTTCAGGCCAGGGATGAAGCCCATGTAGAAGTGCGCGTTGCCGTATTCGGACGCGATCATCACGCCGGCGAGCGCAGCCAGCGCCGAGCCGATCATGAAGGTCGCCGAAATCACGAAGTTCGGGCTCACACCCATCAGGCTCGCGACGTTCGGATTCTCGGCGATCGCGCGCATCGCGCGGCCGAGCCTGGTCTTGTGCACGAGCAGCAGCAGGCCACCCATCACGACGAACGCCACCACGATGATCACGATTTCGGTCATCGAGATCACGGCGCCGGGCGTCGTGTCGGTGGCCTTGATCACGTTGATCGGGTCGGTGGGCAACAGCTGCGGGAACGGCAGCGGATTGCGCGACCAGATCATCATCGCGAGCGTCTGCAGCAGAATCGACACACCGATCGCGGTGATCAGCGGCGCGAGACGCGGTGCGCGGCGCAACGGCCGGTAGGCCACGCGCTCGATCGTGTAGCCGACCACCGCGCAGACTGCCGCCGCGATGAGCAACGCGATGACCAGCGTCAGCACGTTGCCGAGGCCGGGAAAGTGGTTCTGCAGCACACCTATGGCGGAGAGCGCAACCATCGCGCCCACCATCAACACGTCGCCGTGAGCGAAGTTGATGATGCCCAGAATGCCGTAAACCATCGTATAGCCCAGTGCGATGATGGCGTAGACACTGCCAAGCACCAGTCCATTCAGGATCTGCTGGATGAAGATATCCATTTATTGCTCCTTAGCCCGTGCGACTGGATTCGCGCTTTTCATCTGCCGGTGGGCGGTGATGCACTACGAATCTCAACGGCACTGCGGGTACTGATGTAAAAGACCGGTAAGGGTTATCCGCTGCCGGCTTGCTCTGACGACCGTGATGCGGTCGCGAGCTCCCCTTGGGCGGATGCAAAAACGGCACCGTTGGATGGTGTCGGTGCCGTCAGGCCGAACTTCCCGTCATCACATCTTTACGACGTCGAGCACTGCTTTCTTGCCGTCCTTGAAGTCGTAAAGCGTAATGGCGCCCTCTTTCAAATCACCCTTGTCGTCGAACGCGATGTGGCCGATTACCCCGTTGTAATCGGTCGAAGGCATCGCAGCCAGCACCTTGGGCGCCTCGATCGAATTAGCGCGCTTCATTGCATCGACGATCACGTACACAGCGTCATACGTGAACGGCGCGTAAATCTGCACCGGCGTGTGGAAGCGGTCCCCGTACTTCTTTTCGAAGTCCGCTCCGTTGGTCATTTTCGAAAGCGCGAGTCCTGCTTCCGAACAGACCAGGTTTTGCACGGCGGTACCCGCCAGCTCACCTACCTTGTCGGTACACACACCGTCGCCGCCAAGGATTTTTGCCCTGATACCGAGCGCCGCCGCCTGCTTCGTAAACGGCCCGCCCGTCGCGTCCATGCCGCCGAACATAATCGCGTCCGGCTGAACACTCTTGATCTTCGTGAGAATGGCCCGGAAATCCGTGGCCCTGTCGTTCGTCGCCTCCCGCGCGACGATCTTCGCGCCGCTCGCCTCGGCGGTCTTCGCGAATTCGTCCGCGAGACCTTTGCCGTAGGCGGTCGCATCGTCCACGATCGCGATCCGTTTGGCGCCCAGCGCCTTCGTCGCGTAATTGGCGAGCGCGGGACCCTGTTGCGCGTCGGTCGCGACTACCCGATAAGTCGTCTTGAACCCCTGCTGCGTGTAGGCCGGATTCGTCGACGACGGCGAGATCTGCACGATGCTCGCGTCGCTGTAGATCTTCGACGCCGGAATCGAGACCCCGGAGTTCAGGTGCCCGATCACCGCGACCACGTGATCGTCGACCAGTTTCTGCGCGACGGCGGTACCCGTTTTCGGGTCCGCCGCATCGTCCTGCGCGTCGAGTTGCAGCTGGATCTTGCGACCGTCGATCGTCAGCCCCTGCGCATTGATTTCCTCGACCGCGAGGCGCGCCCCATTTTCGTTGTCCTTGCCCAGGTGCGCGATGCCGCCCGTCAACGGGGCCGCATGACCGATCTTCACGATAGTCGCTTCACTCGTAGAAGCGACCGCCGCGGACGAAGCCGCCGATGCGCCCGCACCCGCTTCGCCATCCTGTTTCTTGCCGCACGCGGTCAGCATCGCAACCGCGGCCGCGATGGACACGGCGTAAGCAAATTTGACTCGCATCAAGTAAGGTCTCCTGCGCCTTGCAAAATCCACTGTCCAGGACCTCAAGGCCTTGAGAACGCGCGCATTGTAACTCCAATTATGCGGGTGGCAATATTGTTGAACCGGTGGGGTTTTCCTGCATTGCAACCTGATATTGAAAGCAAAATCCGCTAAAAAGAGCAACCCGGTTGCGATCCGTTTGCGTGCATCAGTTGCACCGCCGCCGAACCCGATGGCATCAAGTGTTGTGGCCAGTCGGCTTGAATGCCGGATGGGCCGGGGCTTGCGTCCGATACGTCCTTTTATCTCGCGTGCGTCAAGAGCACCAATTCAGTGCATGATTAATTCTTCTTAAGCTCCTTACTTATGTTAAAACGGGGACGCATCGCTCGAAAATCAATAAAAGACCCGATCACAATTCAAAATAGTTTGTGCGCGAGAGCACTGAAACGTCCGAATTCATTCGATCAGGCACCTATTTTCTCAGCGACCCCACAGAGTCGCGCCCAAAAAAAAGCGCGCCCTCGGGCGCGCTTTCCTTTCAGCGATGCTAACGGATTGTCAGGCTGGCAGGCCGAGCCCGCGCGGCAGCGGAAACGCGATGTTTTCCTCGATGCCTTCGAGCGCGCGCACGTTGCGCACACCCAGCTCACGCAGACGCGCGATCACTGCCTGCGCCAGCACCTCCGGCGCCGACGCACCAGCGGTCACGCCGATGCGGCGCTTGCCCTCGACCCAGACCGGATCGATCTGATCGGGCGAATCGACCATATAGGCCGGCACACCGAGCTTCTCTGCAAGCTCGCGCAAGCGGTTCGAATTCGAGCTGTTTGGACTGCCGACGACGATCACGACGTCGCACTGCGGCGCCATGAACTTCACGGCGTCCTGGCGATTCTGCGTGGCGTAGCAGATGTCCTGCTTCTTCGGCTCACGGATGGACGGATACTTGGCCTTCAGCGCACCGATGATTTCGGCGGCGTCGTCGACCGACAGCGTGGTTTGGGTGACGAACGCGATCCGCTCGGGATCGGCGAGCTGCAACGCCTGCACATCCTCGATATCCTCGACCAGATGCATGCCCTCGGCCGCCTGACCCATCGTGCCTTCCACTTCCGGGTGGCCTTTGTGGCCGATCATCACGATGTCGAAACCGTCCTGGCGCATCTTCGCGACTTCGATATGCACCTTGGTCACGAGCGGACAGGTGGCGTCGTACACTCGCAGCCCGCGCGACTCCGCCTCCGAACGCACGGCCTTCGACACGCCGTGCGCGCTGAAGATCACCGTGTTGCCCGCCGGCACTTCCTCCAGGTTCTCGATGAAGATCGCTCCCTTCTTGCGCAGGTCTTCGACCACATAGGCGTTATGGACGATTTCGTGACGCACGTAGATCGGTGAGCCATACAGCTTGATGGCCCGCTCGACGATCTCGATCGCCCGGTCGACGCCGGCGCAGAAACCGCGTGGCTGGGCCAGCAGGATCTCCGCTTCGGCAAGAGTCGTATCCGTGATGCTCATGTTTACAAAATCCCGATGATTTTCACTTCAAACGCCAGCGCCTGGCCGGCAAGCGGGTGATTGAAATCGAACAGGGCCGACGTTTCGCCGACTTCCTTCAGCACGCCGGCGTAGCGCCCGCCGCCCGGCGCGTTAAATTCGACCAGGTCACCCGGGGAAAAATCCTCGCCGATCATGCTGTTCTCCCGCAGCGTGGCGAGGGACACGCGCTGGATCAGATCCGGATTGCGCGGGCCGAACGCCTGACCCGGCGCTAGCTGAAAGGTCGAATGGTGGCCCACCTTCAAACCCAGCAAAATATCTTCCAGCGGCGGCGCCAATTGACCTGCACCGAGCAGCAACGTGGCCGGCTTGTCGTTGAACGTGTTGATCACTTCGGCGCCATCGGCAAGGGAAAGCCGGTAATGCAGCGTGACGTGTGAACCGGGTTTCACCTCGGAAATATCGATGATGCTCATGCAATGCTCGCTCAGTCGAAGCGCGCTGCACGCGTGCGCCGCGGGCGCAGTCGACGCGTGTGGCAGACCGTCGGGGTGCCGTGCGCAAAGCGTCTATTGTAAGCCACCTAGCGGGCGCCGGCTTGAGTCCGTCGCGCGCGTGGGCGGCACGGCCGTCCGGCGCGTTGCGCCGCTTGTGCGCCGTCAACCTTACGCGGAGGACTCTATATATATGGCTGATTTCGCCAGCACAATCGACGAAACACCTGCGGCAACGCTGCGACCGAAGGCGCGGGCACGCGCCACAGGCGGCGTGAAAGCCGCCTCCAACCGGTCGGCCAAGACTCCTTCGGAAGCCGCCGACTCTGCCGTCCGCAGCCGGCGGCAACTGTTCCGGGGCAAATGGCTCCGGCGCGACATGCCGCGCGAGCGACTGATCGACCAGGGCCCCGACGTGCTGTCGGACACCGAAATGATCGCGCTCGTGCTCGGCTCCGGCCTGCCCGGTCACGACGTGTTCAGCGTCGCGCGGGCGCTGCTCGATCGCTTCGGCTCACTGCGCGCGATGCTCGACGCGACTTATGAGGATTTCGACGGCATTCGCGGCATTGGCCCGGCAAAAAAGGCGCAATTGCTCGCGATCATGGAAATGGCGCGTCGCTCCCTCGTGGACAAGATGCGCAAGCGCCCGCTGATGAATTCGCCCGAAGCAGTCGAAAGTTATCTGCGCCTTCTGATCGGTGGACAGCCGCAGGAGGTGTTCGTGTCGCTGTTCCTCGACGCGCGGCATCGGCTGATTCGCTGCGAGGAAAGCGCGCGCGGCTCGCTCACGCGCATGGCCGTGTATCCGCGCGAGATCGTGCGGCGGGCGCTCGCCGCGAACGCGGCCAGCCTGATCGTCGCGCACAATCATCCGTCCGGCGCCGTTGAGCCGAGTGCCAGCGACTGCCGCCTCACGCAGACACTGCGCGACGCGCTCGCGCTCGTCGATGTGCAGCTGATCGATCATCTGGTAATCGGCGCGGACAGCGTATACTCGTTCGCCCGCGCCGGCTGGCCGGGGCTCGCGCGTAAGCCCGCTGGAGCGCGGGAAGCGGAAGGGCCACCCCACAGTGCGGTGTCCCGCATCGCAAATAAGGTTTGATTTTGCGGCTTTTTTTCTGCTAGAATTCCGGTTTGCCTATTTCCAACCCCCTGTTCCGAAGCCATCAAGGCGTTCCGCAAAGGTCAGGCGGCTGTGGTAGCGAAGTGCCTCGATGCAAATTCGGCGCAAGTTCGTACACTCTCAGCGCGGCTCTTTTCGGGAAACTTTCACGGCGTTCGAACTCAGAATTAGCGTATTAGGAGTGCTCTCATGGCACGCGTATGCCAAGTAACTGGGAAAGCGCCGATGAGCGGCAACAACGTTTCCCACGCGAACAACAAGACCAAGCGCCGGTTCCTGCCGAACCTGCAAAGCCGCCGTATCTGGGTGGAAAGCGAAAACCGCTGGGTGCGTCTGCGTATTTCGAACGCGGGCCTGCGCCTGATCGACAAGAACGGTATCGACGCTGTGCTCGCAGACCTGCGCGCGCGCGGTGAAGCCTAAGGAGTAAATCATGGCGAAAGGCGCACGCGACAAGATCAAGCTGGAATCGACCGCAGGCACGGGTCACTTCTACACGACGACGAAGAACAAACGCAACATGCCGGAAAAGATGCTGATTAAGAAATTTGATCCGGTCATCCGCAAGCACGTTGACTACAAGGAAACCAAGATCAAGTAATCTTGGCTCTCCAGCCTGACGAAGGCAAAAAACATGAAAAGCCTCGCATCCGTGCGAGGCTTTTTTGTTTTTGGGCGGTCTTCGCGATAGGGCAGCAATGCGCGCGCAAACCGCCCTATTCCGTTCAGCCAGCTTTCGCTAGGGCGTCGTGGCGCGTATCCTTTGTCGTTTTCGCGGCGTGCGGTTCGCGCGCCGTCATCGCAATATGAAAGACGGAGATGTGGGCAATGGAATTCGATGTGGCGATTGTCGGTAGCGGTCTGGCTGGATTGAGCGTCGCGCTCAATCTTGCGCAGACACGGCGCGTTGCTGTGATCGCCAAGCGATCGCTGACCGAAGGCGCGAGCGACTGGGCGCAAGGCGGCATCGCCGCGGTGCTGGATTCCGCGGATAGCGTCGAGAATCACGTGCGCGACACGCTGATTGCGGGTGGCGGTCTATGCGACGAGGCTGCGACGCGCTTCATTGTCGAACATGGGCGCGCCGCGATCGAATGGTTGATCGAGCAGGGCGTGCCATTCACGAAAGACGACGCCGCCGAGCTGGGCTTTCATCTGACGCGCGAAGGCGGCCATAGCCATCGCCGGATCATTCACGCGGCCGACGCGACCGGCCATGCGGTCGTCGCCACGCTCAGTGAGCAGGTGCGCCATCATCCGAACATCGTGCTGTTCGAAGATCATCACGCGATCGACCTGATCACGTCCGAACGTCTCGGCCTACCCGGCCGCCGCTGCCATGGTCTGTATGCGCTCGATCTGCAAAGCGGCCGCACCGTTACGATCGAAGCGCCGCATACGGTGCTCGCGACCGGCGGCGCGGGCAAGGTCTACCTCTACACGACCAACCCCGACACCGCGACCGGCGACGGCATCGCGATGGCATGGCGCGCCGGCTGTCGCGTGGCGAACATGGAATTCATCCAGTTCCACCCGACATGCCTGTTTCACCCGTACGCGAAGTCGTTCCTGATTTCGGAAGCAGTACGCGGTGAAGGCGGGATTCTGAAGCTGCCGGACGGCACTCGCTTCATGCCCAATCACGACGAGCGCGCGGAGCTTGCGCCGCGCGATATCGTCGCGCGGGCGATCGACTTCGAGATCAAGAAACGCGGCATCGACTGCGTGTACCTCGACATCAGCCACCAGCCGGCCGCGTTCCTGCACGAGCATTTCCCGACGATCCTGGCCCGTTGCCTCGAGTTCGGCATCGACATCACAAAACAGCCGATTCCGGTGGTACCGGCCGCGCATTACACGTGCGGCGGCGTCGTCACCGACCTGGCGGGGCGCACTGACCTCGCGGGTCTCTACGCGGTCGGCGAAACGTCCTGCACCGGCCTGCACGGCGCGAACCGGCTGGCCAGCAATTCGCTGCTCGAATGCCTCGTGGTTGGCCGCGCGGCCGCCGAGGCGATCGAAGCGGAAGGCTTCGCCGCCGCCGTGCACGCGCCGCTGCCGGCTTGGGACGAAAGCCGCGTGTCCGATCCGGACGAGGAAGTGGTGGTCGCGCACAACTGGGACGAACTGCGCCGGCTGATGTGGAACTACGTCGGCATCGTGCGCACCGACAAACGGCTCGAGCGCGCGAAGCACCGGCTCGCGCTGTTGCGTGACGAGATCCACGAGTACTACGCGAACTTCAAGGTGAGCCGCGATCTGCTGGAGCTGCGCAATCTGGTCGACGTGGCGTCGCTGATCGTGGACGGCGCGCGCTCACGGCGCGAAAGCCGCGGCCTGCATTTCAGCCGCGACTGGCCTGCCACATTGCCCAAGGCGCTGCCGACGGTGCTCACGCCGAAATATGTCCGAAGGCCGAATGCCTGACGACATCGCGCCGAAGCATACCCTGAAACGGCGCCGTAAATAACAAGGCCATTGCCGGCAAACTCCGGCAATGGCCTTGTTCGGTCGTCAGGAGCGTCGATCGATGCGCTAAAACGCGCGACGCTTAAACGATCCGCATCGAGTAGTCGGTCGCACGCACGTCCTTGGTCAGCGCGCCAATCGACACGCGATCCACGCCCGTCTCCGCGATCGTGCGCACGGTCTCGAAATTGACGCCACCGGACACCTCGAGCACCGCGCGACCGGCCGTGATGCGAACCGCGTCGCGCATCATGTCGAATGAGAAGTTGTCGAGCAGGATCGACTGCGCGCGATGCGCGAGCGCGGTTTCCAGTTGTTCGAGCGTCTCGACTTCGATCTGGATGGGCACGCCCGCATTCAACGCGTGCGCCGCATCCATCGCCGCACCCACGCCGCCGGCCGCCGCAATGTGGTTTTCCTTGATCAGAATGCCGTCGTACAGCGCGAGCCGCTGATTGGCACCGCCGCCGACGCGCACCGCGTACTTCTGCGCGAGCCGCAATCCCGGCAGCGTCTTGCGCGTATCGAGAACGCGTGTGCTCGTATGGGCAATCGCGTCGACATAGCGGCGGGTCGCGCTTGCCACGCCCGACAGCAACTGCAGGAAATTCATCGCGTTACGCTCTGCGGTCAGCAGCGCGCGCACCGGCCCGCGCAGATCGCAGACCGTCGTATCGGCGCTCATGCGCTCGCCCTCGCGGTAACGCCATTGAACTTCGATGCGCGGATCGACCGCACGCATCACCGCGTCGAACCAAGGCACGCCGCACAGCACCGCCTCCTCGCGCACGATGATGCGCGCGTTGCGAACGTCATCGGCAGGCACGAGGCGGCCGGTCTGGTCGCCGCTACCGATATCTTCGGCGAGCGCATCGGCGACATTGCGCGTGAGCGCCGCGTCGAACGCCGCGCCGTACTGCGCGTGAATCTCCGCGAAAAGCGGCGATGTTGCGTCGGCCTCATCGCGCGCCACTGCCTGCTCAGGCGCCTTCTGCACCGCCGTCATTACGCTGCTCCCACGTTCGAATACAGTTGCGCGTCGCGCGCAAGATCGCCGCTCGCCTGCACGCGCTTCTTGTGACGGGCCGCGAAATCGAGCATACGGTCGATCGGCAGACGCGCCCGCTCGCCGATCGCGCGATCGACGAAGATCTCGTTATGGCCGCGCTCGAGCACATCGGCCAGATTCGCGAGGCCGTTCATCGCCATCCACGGGCAATGGGCGCAGCTCTTGCAGGTCGCGCTGTTGCCGGCCGTCGGCGCGGCGATCAGCGTCTTGCCGGGCGCGGCGAGTTGCATCTTGTGCAGGATGCCGAGGTCGGTCGCGACGATGAAGTGCGTCGCGTCGAGCTTCTGCGCAGCATCGATCAACTGCGTGGTCGAGCCAACCACGTCCGCCAGCGCGACCACGTTGGCCGGCGACTCCGGATGCACGAGCACCTTCGCGTGCGGATATTCGGCGCGCAGCAGATCGAGCTCGATGCCCTTGAATTCGTCGTGCACGAGGCACGAGCCCTGCCACATCAGCATGTCCGCGCCGGTCTTGCCCTGGATGTAGCTACCCAGATGACGGTCCGGTGCCCAGATGATCTTCTCGCCTCGCGCATGCAGATCGGCGACGATTTCCAACCCGATCGACGACGTCACCATCCAGTCCGCGCGCGCCTTCACGGCCGCGCTAGTGTTCGCGTACACGACCACCGTGCGGTCCGGATGTGCGTCGCAGAACGCCGAGAACTCGTCGACCGGACAGCCGAGGTCGAGCGAACAGGTCGCGTCCAGATCCGGCATCAGAATGCGCTTATCTGGACTGAGAATTTTTGCGGTCTCACCCATGAAGCGCACGCCCGCGACCACCAGCGTCTGCGCTTCGTGATCGCGCCCGAAGCGCGCCATTTCCAGCGAATCGGCCACGCAACCGCCGGTTTCGTCTGCAAGCTCCTGCAATTCAGCGTCAACATAATAATGCGCGACCAGCACCGCTTTCTCGCGCTTGAGTAACTCGCGGATGCGCGCCTTCAGCGCCCGCTTCTCCTCCGCGGACGGCGTCTCGGGCACCTTCGCCCACGCCTGCCCGATCCCGCAGGTCGTGCCCTGCGCCTGAGGCCGATCGAATTCGACGGTCCTGATCGCCTGCTGCTCCATCATCTCCTCTGCCCTCACCTGGCCGCCGCGGCTTGCCACTCGCGCAACACGCGCAACGCATTTGCACGGCCCAAAAATGCAAAACCCCGCCAACGCGGGGTTTTGTGACGTCCTTAAATTTTAATAGATTTCAGGCATAGCGACGCAGTCGCATCGCGAAGTCTTGCAGCGCCTTGATCCCGCTCTGCTCGGCGCGATGGCACCAGTCCTGCAATTGCGCCAGCAATTGCTCGCGCGACGCGTTGGAGCGCTCCCACATCGCCGCCAGTTCGTTGCGCATGTCGATGTAGGTCTTCAGCTTCTGGCTGCTCGCAAAAATTTGCGGCAGCTGGAGCCTCTGCGGCTCATTGAGGCCCGCCTCTTCCTTGTGGAACCAGCTACGCGCACCGCGCATCACCTGATACTTCTCGCGTGCGCCGACTTCCTTCAGATGCGCGAGCTCCTGACGGTACGCGCGCTTGATCGCCTTCGCGTAACGCTCCATCACTTCGTAGCGGTTCGCGAGCACGGCCTGCAGCGTGTCCTGATCGAGCACGAGCTTGCCGGTGGTCAGCCGCGGCGTCGGCGCGATCTTCTTCACCTTGGCCAGACGAAATGCCTGCATGATGCGGATGTACATCCAGCCGATGTCGAACTCGTACCACTTGTTCGACAGCTTCGCCGACGTCGCGTACGTGTGGTGATTGTTATGCAGTTCCTCGCCACCGATGATGATGCCCCACGGGAAAATGTTGGTGCTCGCATCCGACGAATTGAAGTTGCGATAGCCCCAGAAGTGCGCGAGGCCGTTGACCACGCCTGCGGCCCAGAAAGGAATCCACACCATCTGCACGGCCCAGATGGTCAGACCGACGACGCCGAACAGCGCGACGTTGATCACCATCATCAGGCTCACGCCGAGAATCGGGTATTTCGTGTAGACGTTGCGCTCGATCCAGTCATTCGGCGTACCGTGACTGAACTTGCGCATCGTTTCTTCGTTTTTGGCTTCGGTGCGATAGAGTTCGGCGCCTTCGAGCAGCACCTTCCAGATGCCGCGCGTCTGCGGGCTGTGCGGATCCTCTTCGGTTTCGCACTTCGCGTGATGCTTACGGTGAATCGCGGCCCACTGGCCGGTCAGCATACCGGTGGTCATCCACAGCCAGAAACGGAAAAAATGGCTGGCGATCGGGTGCAGATCCAGCGCGCGATGCGCCTGGCAGCGATGCAGATAGACGGTCACGCCGATAATCGTGATGTGCGTCACGATCAGCGTGTACACGACGAGTTGCCACCACGAGAAATGCAGCAGTCCGTGGGCAAGGAAATCGAGCAAAGAATTCAACAAGGTAAGTTACCTGCAGAACGAGAGATACGAAGCACACGCGGCGCGTGTGTCATGAAAGTGAAAGCATACAGCGGGATAGGACGATATTCTACTGGAAGCGTTCCAAGTGTTTGTAACAAATAGGGATTTTTTGTGCGCTATCAAGCTGCTAGCGATTGTCTCGGAACTGGCGCATCACTTGCGACGGCCAAAAGCTGGGCCTAACGACCGTCGTTGGTGGCCCCGTCGGCGGCCCTGAGCGCTGAATCGGTCGCGGCCTCGTGCGCGGGATCGGTCATTACTTCCGGGTGCGGCATTGCGCCGCCTGCCTGACCGACGATGCGCACCTCACGTTGCGCAAGCGGAATCCTGATGCCGTGCTCGGAAAAGAGGCGCCAGATGTTCCGGTTGACCGCCGAGAGCACGCCACGTGTGCCGCTCGCCGCGTCTTCGATCCAGAAGCCCAACTCGAGATTGACGCCGTCCGGGCCGAAACCGACCAGAAATGGCGTCGGCGCCGGCTCGCTCAACACCCGCGGCACGTCGGCGGCGGCCAGGGCGAGCAGCGTCATCGCCTGCTCGACGTCGGATGTGTAGGCGATCTGCACGGGCACCCGCGCGTGGCCACGAGTCAGAAACGACGACTGGTTCTGTACGACGTCGGTGATCAGCTTCTCGTTCGGAATCAGCGTTTCGATACCGTCGAGTCCGCGCACGACCGTATAGCGCGTGCGGATCTGCGTGACGCGGCCCTGCAGGCCGCCCACGTTGATCGTGTCGCCGATCCGCAACGAGCGGTCGAGCAGGATGATGAAGCCCGACACGTAGTTGCTCGCGATCTTTTGCATGCCGAAGCCGAGCCCGACGCCGAGCGCGCCGCCGAACACGCCGAGCACCGTGATGTCGATGCCGACGATCGACAGGCTGATCAGGATCGCCGCGAGCACGAAGGCCGCGCGCCCGACGCGCGCGACCACCACCTTCAGGTTTGCGTCGAGCGTCTTGGAGCGCATCAGGCGATCTTCGAACGACGAGCCGAGCCACATCGCGACGATCATCGTGACGGCGACCCACAACAGCCCCGTGATCAGCGACAGCAGCGTCATATGCGCATTGCCGACGCGGAAGCTCACGCTGTCCATCCATGCGATCACGGCATTCTGAATGCCCAACAGCGTGAGCACCATGCCGACCCAAACGACCACCGACACGATTTTCTCGACCAGAAACAGCCACGGATGCTCGCCCCCTTCGCGGTTGAACACCCGCCGCGCGAAGAAGAACACGATGTAGATCAGCCCGATGCCGACGAGCGGCACCAGCGCCAGATCGAGCAGCGCGGTGTCCATGAACTGGCCGGCGATCGCCCGCGCGAGCCACACGAGCGCCGCGCCGATCAGCGGAAAAGCCGCTCGATCCAGACTTTCCATGCCGAAACGCAGGCTCTCGTAGCGCGGCGATTGCGACCGCTTGATCCGGCGGCGCAGCGTCCGCGCGAGCAGCCATGCGACGAGCAGCGTCCCGAGCAGGATCGCGACCTGCCACAGCATCACGGGCTGACCGAAGTCGCGCGCGATGTCGCTGAACATGTGGGGGAAAATCGTGTGCATGGATGTCGCCGAAATCGCCGGCACGTGCGGATTCATCGGCCAATCCGCGCGCGCCGGCCTGCAGCCGGTTGCCTAGCTCTGGCGCTCGAGCACGGCGGCGAAGAAGCCGTCGGTCGCGTGGCGGTGCGGCCACAGCGACAGGTAGTCGCCCATCTCCAGCTCGATGCGCTGCTCGGCGAGCACGTCGCGCACGGGCACCAGCGCGAAATCAGTGTGGTCGGCGAGGAACTGCTGCACGACCGCCTCGTTTTCCGCGTCGAGAATCGAGCACGTGGCATAGACGAGCCGCCCGCCCTTCTTCACGAGACGCGCCGCGCTCGCCAGAATCGACGCCTGCTTCGGCGCCAGCTCGGCAATCGACTCCGGCGACTGGCGCCACTTCAGGTCCGGATTGCGGCGCAGCGTGCCGAGGCCGCTGCACGGCGCATCGACGAGCACGCGGTCGATCTTGCCAGCCAGACGCTTGATCTTCGCGTCGTGTTCGCTGTCGATCAGCACCGGGTTCACGTTCGACAGACCGCTCCTCGCGAGACGCGGCTTCAGCTTCGCGAGACGCCGCTCGGAGATGTCGAACGCGTAGAGCCGGCCGGTCGAGCGCATCGCCGCGCCGAGCGCCAGCGTCTTGCCGCCCGCGCCGGCGCAGAAATCGACGATCATCTCGCCGCGCCGCGGCGCGACCAGCGAGCACAGCAGTTGGCTGCCCTCGTCCTGCACTTCGAGCCAGCCCTGCTGGAACGCGTCGAGCTTCGTCAACGCCGGCTTGCCGACCACGCGCACGCCGAGCGGCGCGAACGGCGTCGCGCCTGCCTCGATGCCGGCCTTCGCCAGCGCGCCCAGCACGTCGTCGCGGCTCGCCTTGATCGGGTTCGCGCGCAGATCCAGCGGCGCGGGATAGTTCAGCGCGGCGGCCAGCTGCGCGAGCTCAGGGCCCTCGAAACGCGTGCTCAAAGCCTGGCAGATCCAGTCGGGCAGATTCAGGCGAATCCGCAGCGGCAGGCTTTCCGGGTCGATCTTCGACACGTGTTCGAGCCACGTCGCCTCGGCCTCGGTGACGAACGGCTTGAGCGCCGAGCGTCCGACCGTTTGCATCAGGCCCAGCAGGGCCATGCGGCGCGCCGGGCTGCCGGTGCCGCTTTCGGCCAGATGCGCGAACTCCATCCGGCGGCGCAGCACCGCGAACACCGCCTCGGCGATCACACCGCGCTCGGCGTGGCCGAGCTTCGGATGCGCGCGGAAGAAGCGGCTCGTGGTGGCGTCAGCGGGGCCGTTCAGCCGCAGTACTTCGGCCAGCAGCGTTTCAGTTTGTCCAATCAGGAAACCATGCAATCTCATGCGCCCTCTCCGGCGGTGTGACCGGCAAAGAGCCATTGCGGCTCCGACGGCGTAAGCGTGACGCGCGAGCCGTCCAGAGCGAGACGCCCTTCGACGAACCAGCGCACCGCGCGTGGATAAATGATGTGCTCGGTGGCGAGCACGCGTGCGGCGAGCGTCTGTGCGGTATCGCCCGCCTCGACAGGCACGGCCGATTGCACGACGATCGGCCCGTGATCCAGCTTTGATGTGACAAAATGCACCGACGCGCCGTGGAACCGCACGCCGGCGTCAAGCGCCTGCTGGTGAGTCTTCAGGCCCGGAAAGCTCGGCAGCAGCGACGGATGCACGTTCAGCATGCGCCCGGCGTAATGGTCGACGAAGCGCTCGGTCAGCACCCGCATGAAGCCCGCGAGCACGACGAGGTCCGGCGCGATAGCGTCGATCTGCTCGGCGAGCGCCGCGTCGAAGCTGTCGCGATCCGGAAACTGGCGGTGGTCGACCACCGCCGTGGTGATGCCATGCGACGCCGCGAATGCGAGCCCCGCGGCATCGGGACGGTTGGCAATCACGGCGGCGACCCGCGCCGGCCAGCCTTCGCTCGCGCAAGCGCGCACGATGGCTTCCATGTTGCTACCCCGCCCGGAAATCAGGATGACGAGTTTTTTCATGCGCGGATTTTATCATTCGGCAATCGCCCGACCGCGACCGCGCAGCCGTCTATTGCGCCAAGCGTTTATAATCGATTGTTTTGCGGCACCCTGCCCGCGTCCCTATTGCAATCGCAGCAATCCGCTATCGTGAGAGTCTTCCGCGGTCTTCCCAATGCCGAGAGCCGCGCGCCGTGCGCGCTGACCATCGGCAACTTCGACGGTGTCCACCGCGGCCACCAGGCTCTGCTCGCGCACGTGCGCGCGGCCGCCAACGCGCGTGGCCTGCCCGTCTGCGTGATGACCTTCGAGCCGCACCCGCGCGAGTTTTTCAACCCGGCCGGCGCGCCGCCGCGCATCGCGATGCTGCGCGACAAGCTCGAGGCGCTGCGCACCAACGGAGTCGACCGGGTCGTCGTCGAGCACTTCAATCACACGTTCGCGAGCCAGTCGCCCGATGCATTCGTCGAGCGGATCATCGTCAACGGCTTGCACGCGCGCTGGATCATGATCGGCGACGACTTCCGCTACGGCGCGAAGCGCGCCGGCGATTTCGCGTCGCTGCGGGAGGCCGGCAAGCATTACGGCTTCGAGGTCGAACAGATGGCGACGGTCGCCGATCCGTCGGGCGCGCGCATCTCGAGCTCGGGCGTGCGCGCGGCGCTGGTCGCGGGCGACCTCGACTCGGCGCGCGCCGCGCTCGGCCGCGACTATCTGATCAGCGGCCACGTCACCCATGGCATGAAGCTCGGCCGCGATCTCGGCTTTCCGACGCTCAATCTGCCGATCGCGCACAAGCGTCCGGCTCTGGCCGGCATCTTCGTCGTACAGGTGCACGGCATCGCCGAGCACCCGCTGCCGGGCGTCGCGAGCCTCGGCCTGCGCCCCACCGTCGACGATTCCGGCCGCGTGCTGCTCGAAGTGCACCTGCTCGATTGGCACGGCGACGCGTATGGCAAACTCGTGCGCGTCGAATTTCTGAAGAAGCTGCGCGACGAGGAGAAGTTCGTCGACCTCGAAACGCTGACCGCCGCGATCGCGCGCGACGTCGCCAATGCGCGTGCATGGTTCGCCGCGGTGGGCGCCGGCACGCCGGGCAGCCGTTCCACCGGTTTCGCCACTTCGGCCACCGACCGAATTAGATAACCGCCGCGGTTCGGGCCGGCGCGCCGCGCCGCACGAACCGTCGCCGCGCGCATCGAAGGGCATCCGGGCTTCACGCGGAGCCGCCTGCCGGGCGCGCCCCGCTCCTCGCGCAGCGCGCAATCCGCGCGCCGCTACGCATAGAAACGAATTCACCGCCACCCACATCATGAGCAACAAGAAAGCCGATTCGAAACCGCAGTCCCGCTACCCGGTCAACCTGCTCGACACGCCGTTTCCGATGCGCGGCGACCTGCCCAGGCGCGAGCCGCAATGGGTCAAGGACTGGCAGGAACGCAAGGTGTACGACAAGATCCGCGCCGCCTCCAAGGGCCGCACGAAGTTCATCCTGCACGATGGCCCGCCGTATGCGAACGGCGACATCCACCTCGGCCACGCGGTGAACAAGATCCTGAAGGACATGATCGTCAAGGCGCGCAATCTGGCGGGCTTCGACGCGGTCTACGTGCCGGGCTGGGACTGCCACGGCATGCCGATCGAAATCCAGATCGAAAAGCAATTCGGCAAATCGCTGCCGGCGGCCGAAGTGATGCAGAAGGCGCGCGCCTACGCGACCGAGCAGATCGAGAAGCAGAAGGCCGGCTTCCGCCGCCTTGGGGTGCTCGGCGACTGGGACAATCCATACAAGACGATGAACTTCGCGAACGAAGCCGGCGAAATCCGCGCGCTCGCGAAAATCATTGAAAAGGGCTACGTGTTCCGCGGCCTGAAGCCGGTCAACTGGTGTTTCGACTGCGGCTCGGCGCTCGCTGAAGCGGAAGTCGAGTACAAGGACAAGACCGATCCGACCATCGACGTGCTGTTCAGCTTCGCGGAACCGGAGAAGACCGCGCAGGCGTTCGGCCTCGCCGCGCTGCCGCGCAACGAAGGCGGCATCGTGATCTGGACCACCACGCCGTGGACCATTCCCGCCAACCAGGCGCTGAACCTGCACCCGGAAATCGTCTACGCGCTCGTCGACACGCCGCGCGGCCTGCTGATCCTCGCCGAGGAACGCGTCGAGGACTGCCTGAAGCTGTACGGCCTCGAAGGAAAGGTCATCGCGACGACGCCGGGCGAAAAGCTCGTGAACCTGCGCTTCAACCACCCGCTCGCGTCCGCGCACCCGGGCTACAAGCGCACCGCACCGGTCTATCTGGGCGACTACGTGACGACCGAAACCGGCACCGGCATCGTGCACTCGTCGCCCGCGTATGGCGTGGAAGACTTCGTGTCGTGCAAGTCGCACGGCATGGCCGACTCGGACATCATCAATCCGGTGATGGGCGACGGCCGCTACATCGAATCGCTCGCGCTGTTCGGCGGCCTGTCGATCTGGGCGGCGAATCCGCAGATCGTCGAGGCGCTGCAAGGTGCCGGCGCGCTGCTGCGCACCGAAAAGTACACGCACAGCTACATGCACTGCTGGCGCCACAAGACGCCGATCATCTACCGCGCCACATCGCAGTGGTTCGCCGGCATGGACGTGAAGCCGAACGACGGCGACAAGACGCTGCGCGAGACCGCGCTCGAAGGCATCGAGAACACGGCGTTCTATCCGTCGTGGGGCAAGCAGCGCCTCTTCAGCATGATCGCGAACCGCCCGGACTGGACGCTGTCGCGCCAGCGCCAGTGGGGCGTGCCGATGGCGTTCTTCGTGCACAAGGAAACCGGCGAGCTGCATCCGCGCACGCTGGAGTTGCTCGAACAGGTCGCGCAGCGCGTCGAAAAGGAAGGCATCGAGGCATGGCAGACGCTCGATCCGCGCGAGCTGATCGGTGACGACGCCAACCTGTACGAAAAGAACCGCGACACCCTCGACGTGTGGTTCGACTCGGGCACCACACACTGGCATGTGCTGCGCGGCTCGCACAAGGACGAGCTGCAGTTCCCGGCCGACCTGTACCTCGAAGGCTCGGACCAGCATCGCGGCTGGTTCCATTCGTCGCTGCTGACCGCCTCGATGCTCGACGGCCGCCCGCCCTACAACGCGCTGCTCACCCACGGCTTCACCGTCGACGGCGAAGGCCGCAAGATGAGCAAGTCGCTCGGCAACGGCATCGATCCGCATGAAGTGGCGAACCGCCTCGGCGCGGAAATCATCCGCCTGTGGATCGCGTCGACCGACTACTCGGGCGAGCTCGCGATCTCCGAAGAAATCCTGAAGCGCGTGACGGAAGGCTATCGCCGTATCCGCAATACGCTGCGCTTCCTGCTCGCGAACCTGTCGGACTTCGACTTCGAGCAACACGCGCGTCCGGTCGAAGACTGGCTGGAAATCGACCGTTACGCGGTGGCGCTGTCGGCGGATCTGCAAAACGACATCCTCGCGCACTACGAGAAGTACGAGTTCCACCCGGTCGTCGCCAAGCTGCAGACGTTCTGCTCTGAAGACCTGGGCGGCTTCTACCTCGACGTGCTGAAGGACCGCCTGTACACGACGGCGCCGGATTCGGTCGCGCGCCGCTCGGCGCAGACCGCGCTCTATCACATCGCTCACGGCCTGCTGCGCGTGATGGCGCCGTTCCTGTCGTTCACCGCGGAAGAAGCGTGGAAGGTGTTCCAGCCGAACAGCGAAACGATCTTCACCGAGACCTACCACGCGTACCCGGCCGTGCCGGACGCGGGCGCGCTGCTCGACAAGTGGACGCTGCTGCGTGCAGTCCGCGGCGACGTGACCAAGGCGCTCGAAGAGGCTCGGGTCGCGAACCTGATCGGCTCGTCGCTGCAGGCGGAAGTCGAAATCCGCGCGAGCGGCGCGCGTTACGACGCGCTCGCGAGTCTCGGCGACGACCTGAAGTTCGTGCTGATCACGTCGGCGGCGAGCGTCGTCAAGGTCGATAGCGAAGCGGACGAAGGTGTCGAAGTGATCGCCTCGAAGTACCTGAAGTGCGAACGCTGCTGGCACTATCGCGCGGACGTCGGCGCGAACCCCGAGCATCCGTCGCTGTGCGGCCGCTGCTTCAGCAATCTGTTCGGCAGTGGCGAAACGAGGAGCGCGGCATAATGGCGAGAACCATGTCGAAAACGTCCACCGCAAGCGGCTCGCTCGCACCCTGGCTCGGCATCGCGCTGATCGTCATCCTGTTCGACCAGCTGACGAAAATCGCGGTGCGCAAAGTGTTCGCCTACGGTGTGCCGCACGAGGTTACGCCGTTCTTCAACCTGATTCTCGTGTTCAACCGCGGTGCCGCATTCAGCTTCCTCGCGATGGCGGGCGGCTGGCAGCGCTGGGCGTTCACCGCGCTCGGCGTGATCGCGGCGCTCGTGATCTGCTACCTGCTCAAGCGGCATAGCGGGCAGAAAATGTTCTGCACGGCGCTCGCGCTGATTCTCGGCGGCGCGCTCGGCAATGTGATCGACCGGCTCGCGTACGGCCACGTGATCGACTTCCTCGACTTCCACGTGGGCGGCTGGCACTGGCCGGCGTTCAATCTCGCCGACAGCGCAATCACGATCGGTGCGATCCTGCTCGTGATCGACGAGTTGCGGCGGGTACGCGGCACACGCTAACGTCGCCGACGTGAGGCACGGCCGCGGTTGCGAGAGCCGCGCCTCACGTCCGGTTTGAAACGCGCGGCGACGGAGACGGGCAACACCCTCGCGCCGCCTCGCGATCACGCTTTGTCGGAGGCTTTCGTTGGCAACCGCTGAACTCGCAGGCAAACACCTCGTCCTCGGCATGACGGGCGGCATCGCCTGCTACAAGATCGCCGAACTGACGCGTCTGCTGACCAAGGCAGGCGCGACCGTGCAGGTCGTCATGACCGATGCGGCCACCCAGTTCATCACCCCCATCACGATGCAGGCGCTGTCGGGCCGGCCGGTCTACACAAGCCAGTGGGACGCTCGCGTGCCGAACAACATGGCGCACATCGATCTGTCGCGCGAAGCCGATGCGATCGTGATCGCGCCAGCATCGACCGACTTCCTTGCCAAGCTCGCGCACGGCATGGCCGACGATCTGCTGTCGACGCTGTGCATTGCGCGCGACTGCCCGCTGCTCGTCGTGCCGGCGATGAACCGGCAGATGTGGCAGAACCCGGCCACGCAACGCAACGCCGCGCAATTGCGCGCGGACGGCGTCGAAGTGCTAGGCCCCGATTCGGGCCCGCAGGCCTGTGGCGAGATCGGCGATGGCCGCATGCTCGAAGCGGCCGCGACCTACGAGGCGATCGCGTCGTTCTTCGCGCCGAAGATCCTGTCCGGCCGGCGCGTGCTGCTGACCGCCGGGCCGACCTTCGAGCCGCTCGACCCGGTGCGCGGCATCACCAATCGTTCGAGCGGCAAGATGGGCTTCGCGCTCGCGCGCGCCGCGCAGCAGGCCGGCGCCGACGTGCATCTGGTGGCTGGTCCGGTCGCGCTGGAAACGCCGTGGGGCGTATTGCGCGAGGACGTGCAGACCGCTCAGCAGATGCACGACGCAGTGATGCGCGCGGTCGCGCAGGCGGACATCTTCATCGGCGTTGCGGCGGTGGCCGACTGGCGCGTCGACCACGTCAGCGATCGGAAGATCAAGAAGACCGCCGAGCGCACGCTGCCGAGCTTTTCATTCGTCGAAAATCCGGACATCCTCGCCGCGGTCGCCCGGCTGCCGAAGCCGCCGTTCGCGGTCGGCTTCGCTGCCGAAAGCGACAATCTCGAAGTCCACGGCGAGGAGAAGCGCGCGCGCAAGAACGTGCCGCTGCTGATCGGCAATCTGGGGCCGCAAACGTTCGGGCTCGACGACAACGAAGTGATTCTGTTCGAAGCAGGCCGCGCGACGAAGCTGCCACGCGCCGACAAGCAGACGCTGGCGCGCGCGCTGATCGCGGAAATCGCGAAGCGTGTGCCGCCCGGCATCAGTCCGGTTGGCTGAACGAGCAAGCGACGGTGGGCCCGTCTGGCCCTACCGCCTTTGCCTGGCTAGCCGACCGGAATCACCTGGAGCACTACTGCCATGACGCTACTCTCCGTGCTCGATCAAACACCGGTGATCGCCGGCCATTCGGTGGCGGACGCGATCGCCGCGACCGTGGAACTCGCGCAGCTCGCCGACGATCTCGGCTACACGCGCTACTGGTGCGCCGAGCATCACGGCCTGCGCGGCGTGTCGAATCCCTGCCCTGAAGTGATGCTGGCGCGCCTCGGCAGCGTGACCAAACGCATTCGCATCGGCTCGGGCGGCATCATGCTGCCGTACTACAGCCCGTTCAAGGTCGCCGAGCAGTTCATGATGCTCGAGGCGCTGTTTCCGAACCGCGTCGATCTCGGCGTCGGACGCGCGCCGGGCGGCGACATGCGCACCGCGCAGGCGGTCGCCGCCGGCGCTTACAATCGCGGCGAGCTTTTTCCGCAGCAGGTCGCCGAGCTGCTCGGCCTCATGCACGGCGCGCTGCCCGACGATCATCTCGCGCAGGGTGTGCTGCTGCAGCCGCAGATCGAGACGCGCCCGCAGCTGTGGATGCTCGGCTCGAGCGAATTCGGCGGTCTGCTCGCGGCGCAGCTCGGCATCCGCTTCTCGTTCGCGCATTTCATCAACGCGCATTTCGGCAAGCAGGTCGCGCTGGCGTATCGCGAGCGCTTCCAGCCTGGCGACGAGGCATCGAAGCCGTATCTGGCGGCCGCGGTCTTCGTGATCTGCGCGGACACCGAGCAGGAAGCCGCGGACCTCGAAAAAGCCGTCGATCTGCGTCGCGTGCAGATGGCGTATGGTCTGAACGAACCGATTCCGTCGATCGAGCAAGGCATCGCACAGGAATATGGCGAGCGCGAACAGCTCGTAATCGACCGCGAAAAGCCGCGCAGCATCATCGGCACGCCTGAGCGCGTGACCGAGCGGCTCACGGATTTGCAGCAGCAGTTCCAGGCCGATGAACTGATGGTGCTGACCGTCGCGGGCAGTTATCGCGCCCGCTTGCGCTCCTACGAACTGCTCGCCGAGGCGTTCCAGCTCGGCTCGAACCAGGCGGCTTGATCACAGAGGTTTTGCCAGAGTCCGCCGCGCGCCCCTCCACCACACCCACCCCCACTATCGAACCTGAATGAAACTAGACCTGAAGATTCTCGATCAGCGCATGCGCGAACAACTCCCCGCTTACGCAACGACCGGTAGCGCCGGCCTCGATCTGCGCGCTTGCCTCGACGAACCGCTGACGCTGAAGCCCGGCGAAACCGCGCTGGTGCCGACCGGACTCGCGATCCACGTCGGCGACCCCGGTTATGCGGCGCTGATTCTGCCGCGCTCGGGGCTCGGCCATAAGCATGGGATCGTGCTCGGCAATCTGGTCGGCCTGATCGATTCCGACTACCAGGGCCAACTGATGATCTCGACGTGGAATCGCGGCGAAACGACGTTCGTGCTGAATCCGATGGAACGCCTCGCGCAACTGGTGATCGTGCCGGTCGTGCAGGCCAGGTTCAACATCGTCGAGGACTTCGAGGAAAGCGTGCGCGGCGCGGGCGGGTTTGGCAGCACCGGCAAGCATTGATCGATTGCCGCGACGCGGCGGCCGCGGCGTTCAGCGCACGCCGCCGCGGGCAGAAAGTCAGAGCATAAAAAAACGGCGCGGGATAAAACCCGCGCCGTTCTGTTTTTTTGTGTCAGGCCAGTTCGACTCGCCGCCGGCCTGACTGAGATCACTCGACTTCCACCGCCTCCGGATTCGGATTACGCGGCGCCGGATGCTCGTCGAAGGTCAACTGCACCTTGTCCTCGGCATCGACGTCGACCGTCACACGGCCGCCGTTCATCAGCTTGCCGAACAGCAGCTCATCGGCGAGCGCGCGACGGATCGTGTCCTGGATCAGGCGCTGCATTGGCCGCGCGCCCATCAACGGATCGAAACCGTGCTTCGCCAGATGCTTGCGCAGCGCATCGGTGAACAGCGCATCGACCTTCTTCTCGTGCAGCTGATCTTCCAGCTGCATCAGGAACTTGTCGACCACGCGCATGATGATTTCCTCATCGAGCGCACGGAAGCTGATCGTCGCGTCCAGACGGTTGCGGAACTCCGGCGTGAACATGCGCTTGATGTCGACCATCTCGTCGCCCGCCTCGCGGCGGTTCGTGAAGCCGATCACCGACTTGCCCATCGCCTCGGCGCCCGCGTTCGTCGTCATGATGATGATGACGTTGCGGAAGTCCGCCTTGCGGCCGTTGTTGTCCGTCAGCGTGCCGTGGTCCATCACCTGCAGCAGCACGTTGAAGATGTCCGGATGCGCCTTCTCGATTTCGTCGAGCAGCAGCACGCAGTGCGGCTTCTTCGTGATCGCCTCGGTCAGCAGGCCACCCTGGTCGAAACCGACGTAGCCCGGCGGCGCGCCGATCAGCCGGCTCACCGCGTGACGCTCCATGTACTCCGACATGTCGAAGCGGATCAGCTCGATGCCGAGCGTGAACGCGAGCTGCTTCGCGACCTCGGTCTTGCCGACGCCGGTCGGACCGGAGAACAGGAACGCGCCGATCGGCTTGTCGAGCTTGCCCAAGCCCGCGCGCGCCATCTTGATCGCAGCCGACAGCGCGTCGATCGCCGGGTCCTGGCCGAACACGACGCTCTTCAGGTCGCGGTCGAGCGTCTGCAGCTTGCTGCGATCGTCTTGCGACACGCTTTGCGCCGGCACGCGCGCGATCTTCGAGATGATTTCCTCGATCTCGTTCTTGCCGATGGTCTTCTTCTGCTTCGACTTCGGCAGAATGCGTTGCGCCGCGCCCGCTTCGTCGATCACGTCGATCGCCTTGTCCGGCAAATGACGATCGGTGATGAAGCGCGCCGACAGCTCAGCCGCCGCCGACAGCGCACCCGACGAATACTTGACGCCGTGGTGCTCCTCGAAACGCGACTTCAGCCCGCGCAGGATCGCCACCGTCTGCTCGACGGTCGGCTCGGTCACGTCGACCTTCTGGAAACGACGCGACAGCGCCGCGTCCTTTTCGAAGATGCCGCGATATTCAGTGAAGGTGGTCGCGCCGATGCACTTCAGCGTGCCCGACGAGAGCGCCGGCTTCAGCAGGTTCGACGCATCCAGCGTGCCGCCCGACGCGGCGCCCGCGCCGATCAGCGTATGGATTTCGTCGATGAACAGAATGGCGTGCGGACGCTCCTTCAGTTCCTTCAGCACCGTCTTCAGACGCTGCTCGAAGTCGCCGCGATACTTGGTGCCAGCGAGCAACGCGCCCATGTCGAGCGAATACACCTGGGCATCCGCGAGGATGTCCGGCACTTCGCCGCGCGTGATGCGCCATGCGAGCCCTTCGGCGATCGCGGTCTTGCCGACACCGGCCTCGCCGACCAGCAGCGGATTGTTCTTGCGCCGGCGGCACAGCACCTGGACCACACGCTCGACTTCCGACTCGCGTCCGATCAGCGGATCGATGCGGCCGTCCTTCGCCATCTGGTTCAGGTTCTGCGTGAACTGGGCGAGCGGCGTTTCCTTCTGCGCGGCGGCTTCGTCGGACTCGGCATTCGCGTCGCTCGCTTTCGCGGCGTCGGAGCTGCTCGTCTTGGCGATACCGTGCGAGATGAAATTGACCACGTCCAGACGCGTGACGCCCTGCTGCTGCAGGTAGTACACCGCATGCGAATCCTTCTCGCCGAAGATCGCGACCAGCACGTTCGCGCCGGTCACTTCCTTCTTGCCGTTCGAGGTGGACTGCACATGCATGATCGCGCGCTGGATCACACGCTGGAAACCGAGCGTGGGCTGCGTGTCGACGTCGTCCGTGCCCGGCACGGTCGGCGTGTTGTCATGAATGAAGTTGCGCAGGTTCTGGCGCAGATCCTCGATATTGGCCGCGCACGCACGCAGTACCTCTGCCGCCGTCGGGTTATCCAACAGCGCGAGCAAAAGATGTTCGACCGTTATGAACTCGTGCCTTGCCTGGCGCGCTTCCATGAACGCCATATGCAGGCTGACTTCCAGTTCCTGGGCAATCATGCTTCCTCCATCACACACTGCAGCGGATGCCCGGCCTGCCGTGCGTGGGTAACGACTTGCTCGACTTTGGTCGACGCGATGTCCCGCGTATAGACCCCACAAACTCCCCTGCCCTCGCGATGCACCTTCAACATGACCTGCGTTGCGGTTTCACGATCCTTATTGAAATATTCCTGCACGATCATCACGACAAATTCCATCGGCGTGAAGTCGTCATTCAGCAGCACCACCTTGTACATGGACGGCGGCTTGAGTTTCTGCTCCTGCCGCTCCAGTACGGTGCCGTCCTGCTTGTCCGGGATAATCGCCATACACCCATTCTAAACAACTAGGACAGGCCCGCAATCCTGTCAAAACCCGGCCGCCTGGCCGATGAGCCCGTTCGCTGCCGCCCGGCGGTCACAACGCTGTCATGATCGGCCGGCCTGTCGCGTTTTCGACGGGCCGATTGCGGTGCCGGCCCCCATCCTGTCATGCACGGTGCGTGCTGCACCGCGGTCGGATCGAGTATCGCACAACCTGCCGGTACTGGCTTCGAGCGCTCGCCGCGCTGGGCGTCGGCGCCGCGGGCACAGTCAGCATGTGAGTCGATTATGCGACTTTTCAAGCCACGCCGCTTGCGCCACCGCACATACGGAAGCGGTAAAAACCCTGGAAAGCGGCCTGTTTGCAACGCGACAACGACGTCTCAAAATTTTCTTGACACTCGAATAAAGAGCCCCAACAATCAAGCTGGCACTTTTTTCACTAAGCCATAATTTCGAAAAAATGCCGATGGTGAGCTTGTGAGGAGGGGACGACTGCCTCGCGCAGTCGTGGCTTTTCGAGGGCTCGTGGTAGTGACATGAGTTACAGGGGAAGTTGGAAATGGCAACTGGTACGGTCAAATGGTTTAACGACGCCAAAGGTTTCGGATTCATCACGCCTGATGAGGGTGGTGAGGATCTGTTTGCACACTTCTCGGCCATCCAGATGAATGGGTTCAAAACCCTGAAGGAAGGTCAGAAGGTCACCTTCGAGGTTGTGCAAGGCCCGAAAGGCAAACAGGCATCGAACATTCAGACTCCTGCCTGAGGCGGCACTGCGGCGGTTCGTTACCCGTCCTTTCTGAAACCCGGCTTCTCGCCGGGTTTCTTTTTTGCAGCGGCTTTCTGTTGCAGCGGATTTTCCCGCATGAAAATCGCGTGAAACTTCCGGGTAAAAAAATACCCCGGCCGTTTGCTGGCGCCGGGGTTTTTATGCAAACCGGATAATCCCGGCGCATCAATTACATATTTTCGATCATCACTTGCCCAAATGCGGAGCACGACACCTGGGTCGCGCCTTCCATCAGACGGGCAAAATCGTAAGTCACCCGCTTTTGCAGGATCGATTTTTCCATCGAGCTGATTATCAGATCCGCCGCTTCGAACCAGCCCAGGTGGCGCAACATCATTTCCGCTGACAGAATTTCCGAGCCGGGATTCACGTAGTCCTTGCCTGCGTATTTCGGCGCCGTGCCGTGAGTCGCCTCGAACATCGCAACCGAATCCGACATATTCGCGCCCGGCGCGATACCGATGCCGCCCACCTGCGCGGCCAGCGCGTCGGAGATGTAGTCGCCGTTCAGGTTCAGCGTGGCGATCACGTCGTATTCGGCCGGGCGAAGCAGGATCTGCTGCAGGAACGCGTCGGCGATCACGTCCTTCACGACGACGTCGCCGCCGGTCTTCGGATTCCTGACCTTCATCCACGGACCGCCGTCGACCAGTTCCGCGTTGAACTCTTTCTGCGCAAGCGCGTAGCCGTAGTCGCGAAACGCGCCTTCGGTGTACTTCATGATGTTGCCCTTGTGCACCAGCGTCACCGAGCGGCGTTCATTGTCGATCGCATACTGGATCGCCTTGCGCACCAGACGCTCGGTCCCTTCGCGCGACACCGGCTTGATGCCGATGCCCGACGAATCCGGAAAGCGGATCTTCTTCACGCCCATTTCTTCGCGCAGGAACCTGATGATCTTCTTCGCCTGCTCGGACTCGGCCGGCCATTCGATGCCCGCGTAAATGTCTTCCGAGTTCTCGCGGAAGATCACCATGTTGGTCTTCTCGGGCTCACGCACCGGCGACGGCACGCCCTTGAAATACTGCACCGGACGCAGGCACACGTAGAGGTCCAGTTCCTGGCGCAACGCAACGTTCAGCGAGCGGATGCCGCCGCCGACCGGCGTGGTGAGCGGCCCCTTGATCGATACGACGTATTCCTTGACCGCCTGCAGCGTTTCGTCCGGCAGCCATACGTCCGGGCCGTACACCCGGGTCGCCTTCTCGCCCGCGTAGATTTCCATCCAGTGGATTTTCTTCTTGCCGCCGTACGCCTTTTCGACCGCCGCATCCACGACCTTGAGCATGACTGGCGTGATGTCCAGACCGGTGCCGTCGCCTTCGATGTACGGAATGATCGGCTCGTCGGAAACGTTGAGCGAGAAGTCGGCGTTGACGGTGATCTTATCGCCACCTGCCGGAACCTTGATGTGCTGATACGGCATGATCGGACTCCAGTGAAAGCCGTGCAAAAGCTGATGGGAGACTGCGAAAGAGATGCCCTCGCCGCGCAATGCCGAACCACCGCGAGCGGCCAGGCCGCTATTCTAGCCCACGCTCCAGGCACGACGCGGCCGCCCCCGGCGCCGGGTTTTCCAATATGGACGGACCACCGAACGCGCCACGCTCCTCTAAAAGATACAAGAATCTGCATCCCGATTTATGCATTATCATCCCGCCGTATCGCTCTGCCGTATTTGCTCTGCCGTCTCGCTCTCCATGCGCCTTCTCGCCCTCAACAAGCCGTTCGGCACCATCTGTCAATTTTCGCCACATGAGACGCGCGCGTCGCTTGCAGACTGGGTCAAAGTACCCGGTGTCTATCCGGCTGGCCGCCTCGACTCGGATAGCGAAGGCCTGCTGCTGCTCACCGACGACGGCGCGCTACAGGCGCGCATCGCTGAGCCGCGTCACAAGCTCGTCAAACGCTATTGGGCGCAAGTCGAAGGCGCGGTCGACGACGCCGCGTTGAAGCAGCTCGCACGCGGCGTCGATCTCGGCGACTACGTGACACGCCCATGTCAGGCGCGGTACGTCGAACCGTCTGGCTCGCTATGGACGCGCACGCCACCGATCCGCTATCGCGCTGCGATCCCGACCACGTGGATCGAACTGTCGATCACAGAAGGCAAGAACCGTCAGGTGCGTCGCATGACGGCCGCGGTCGGTTTTCCGACGCTGCGTCTCGTGCGCGTGGGCATCGGTGCGCTTGACATTTTTTCACTCGGACTACAGCCCGGTGAGAGCATCGAGTTGCGAGCGAACGCGCCATGGGATGGCGTCGTCTGAACGTGAATCAGCCTGCACGTGATCACTGCAAACACGTTTCACGGCCGTGACATTCAACGCTAACTCGTTGTAGCAGCACGCGAAACAATGCGTGAAACGCAAGCCCGAAGTGCGTGAAACAAATGAGCTCGCGCGAGCCTGAGCGATGCAGTTCGATCGCGTGCGATGAGGTTAAAAATTTCCGCGCAATTCGCGTCAACCGCTGTACAAGCCCACGCGTTATTCGACGCAGATGCCGCCGAAGCTATCCGGCATTCAGCCTTAAAGACCTTTGCATAAGCCGTTTTTGCGCGGCGAGTACGAAAGTCCGAACGCTAGCAGACGCGTCGAAAAATTTTGTTCGATGCGGCTGTCAACCGAAAGGTGGATGGCACGTTTACCGACATGACTCTACATTTGCCGGGTCATTTGGTTAATTAACTCAAGCTGAGGATTCACAAAATGAACAAACTGATCGCCGCTCTGGTCGCTGGCCTCTTCGCAACGGCAGCATTCGCACAAGCATCGGCACCGGAAGCAGCTCCGGCAGCTCCGGCAGCAGCTTCGTCGGCAAAGAAGACCACCAAGCACGCTCACAAGAAGTCGCACAAGAAGGCAGCAGCTGCTGCTGCAGCTTCGGCAGCTTCGGAGTAAGTTGCTTGTAAAAACGCAGTAAAGAACTAGCTTCATTGCCGTTCTTACGGCGTTGTAAGGCAGATCACCGCAAGGCGATCTGCCTTTTTGTTTTTGACGCGCTCGCGTAACATGCGCGAGTCGATTTCAGCAAGGAGTCTTGTCGTGCGATTTTCCATCCGCTCGTCGGTTGCGCGTTTCGCCGTTGCCGTTGCACTGCCGCTCGCGGCGCTGTCGTTCGCCGCTACCACGGCTCCCGCCCTGGCGCAGCAGATACCGCCGGGCGCCAAGCAGCCGAGCGAGTTTCCGCGGGTCAAGCTGACCGCCGGCATGTTCGTGATCGACGCGGCCGTCGCCGCCAACGACGCGGATCGCGAACAGGGCTTGATGTATCGCACGAAGCTCGGGCCGAACGAAGGCATGCTGTTCGTGTTCAACGAGAACGCGGGCCACTGCTTCTGGATGAAGAATACGCTGATTCCGCTGTCGATCGCGTTCATGCGCGCCGACGGCACGATCACCGATATCGACGAGATGAAGGCCGAGACCACCAACAACCACTGCCCGACGCACAACGGCGTGTTCGCGCTGGAAATGCCCAAGGGCTGGTTCACGGCCAAGGGCATCAAGCCGGGCATGCAGATCCAGGGCTTGCCGCCGGTGCCGGGTATCACGCAGTAAAGCCGTCACCGCCGGGCTGCGCCCCTGCGCGGCCCGCAGACGGCCACCCGAGCGTCCCCGTAAGTTGCCACTAGCCAGCCCGACCGTCCGCCGCGCTTTCCAGAAAAACCCGGCGCCTCAACCCGAGGCGCCGGGTTTTTTTCCGCCCGCGCAGCCCCGCGCGGCCGCCCTTCGCGCCGGCTGGCAGGATTCATGCAAAAGACCAATCGACGCGCTATCCTTGTAATCTCGATTTGGTAACGCCACATAAAGCACTAAAGCACCACCCAGACTCCCCGGACGGCTTACGCGGTCGCCCGGCATGCGTTTCAGGCGCGCCATTACAAGGAGATTCACGTGCCCCGCAAGACTCCCATCGAGCGCTACCGGAATATCGGCATCAGCGCTCACATCGATGCCGGCAAAACCACCACCACCGAACGGATCCTGTTCTACACCGGCGTGACCCACAAGATCGGCGAGGTTCACGACGGTGCGGCGACGATGGACTGGATGGAACAGGAGCAGGAGCGCGGCATCACGATCACGTCGGCGGCCACGACCGCGTTCTGGAAAGGCATGGCCGGCAACTATCCCGAGCATCGGATCAACATCATCGACACCCCCGGGCACGTCGACTTCACGATCGAAGTCGAGCGCTCGATGCGCGTGCTCGACGGCGCGTGCATGGTGTACGACTCGGTCGGCGGCGTGCAGCCGCAATCGGAAACCGTGTGGCGCCAGGCGAACAAGTACAAGGTGCCGCGCATTGCGTTCGTCAACAAGATGGATCGCGTCGGCGCGGACTTCTTCCGCGTGCAGCGGCAGATCGGCGAACGCCTGAAGGGCGTCGCCGTGCCGATCCAGATTCCGATCGGCGCGGAAGAGCACTTCCAGGGTGTGGTCGACCTCGTCAAGATGAAGGCGATCTACTGGGACGACGCGAGCCAGGGCATCAAGTTTGAATATCGCGACATTCCGGCCGAACTCGCCGCAACGGCGAAGGAATGGCACGACAAGATGGTCGAGGCCGCGGCCGAGGCGAACGAGACACTGCTCGAAAAGTACCTGGGCGGTGAGCATCATCTGACCGAAGAAGAAATCAAGCAGGGTATTCGCGCACGCACGATCGCCAATGAGATCGTGCCGATGCTGTGCGGCAGCGCATTCAAGAACAAGGGCGTGCAGGCGATGCTCGACGCGGTGATCGACTATCTGCCGTCGCCGGTCGACGTGCCCGCGATCACCGGTCACGACGAGCACGACAAGGAGATCGAGCGCCATCCGAACGACGACGATCCGTTCTCGGCGCTCGCCTTCAAGATCATGACCGACCCGTTCGTCGGCCAGTTGATTTTCTTCCGCGTGTACTCGGGCGTCGTCAATTCGGGCGACACGGTCTACAACGCGGCCAAGGAAAAGAAGGAGCGCCTCGGCCGCATCCTGCAGATGCATGCGAACGAGCGCAAGGAAATCAAGGAGGTCTACGCGGGCGACATCGCCGCGGCCGTCGGCCTGAAGGAAGCGACCACCGGCGACACGCTGTGCGATCCGAATCATGTGATCATCCTCGAAAAGATGATCTTCCCGGACCCGGTGATCTCGCAGGCCGTCGAGCCGAAGACCAAGGCCGACCAGGAGAAGATGGGCATCGCGCTGAATCGTCTCGCGCAGGAGGACCCGTCGTTCCGCGTGCAGACCGACGAGGAATCCGGACAGACGATCATCTCCGGCATGGGCGAGCTGCATCTGGAAATTCTGGTCGACCGGATGAAGCGCGAGTTCGGCGTCGAAGCAACTGTCGGCAAGCCGCAAGTCGCCTATCGCGAGACGGTGCGCAACAAGGTCGAGGACGTCGAAGGCAAGTTCGTCAAGCAGTCGGGCGGCCGCGGCCAGTACGGTCACGCGGTGATCGCGCTCGAACCTTCCGAACAGGGCAAGGGCTACGAGTTCGTCGACGCGATCAAGGGCGGCGTGATTCCGCGCGAATTCATCCCGGCCGTCGACAAGGGCATCCAGGAAACGCTGAAAGCCGGCGTGCTGGCGGGCTATCCGGTCGTCGACGTGAAGGTCACGCTGACCTTCGGTTCGTACCACGACGTCGACTCGAACGAAAACGCGTTCCGCATGGCTGGCTCGATGGCGTTCAAGGAGGCGATGCGCAAGGCGAAGCCCGTGCTGCTCGAACCGATGATGGCCGTCGAGGTGGAAACACCCGAGGACTTCATGGGCAACGTGATGGGCGACCTGTCGAGCCGGCGCGGCATGGTGCAAGGCATGGAAGACATCGCGGGCGGCGGCGGCAAGCTGGTGCGTGCGGAGGTGCCGCTCGCCGAGATGTTCGGCTACTCGACGTCGCTGCGCTCGGCCACTCAGGGCCGCGCGACTTATACGATGGAGTTCAAGCACTACGCCGAAACTCCGAGCAACGTCGCCGAGGCCGTGATCAACGCGAAGAAGCAATGACGCTGACGCGGCGCCGCTGAGCGTCATCAGTCGAAGCCCGCTCCCTGTGAGCGGGCTTTTTTTTCGTGGCGCCGTTGGCATCGTCGTGCCACACAACCGTTTTTTGAACGTGCCAGAATGTCGAACAGGTACGCGGCACCCAAGCCGAGGAGGACGCACGATGAGCCAGGATCACGAACATCCGCATTACCGGGCCGAGCACGAAGCCGCCGAAACCGGCGGACAGATCGACTGGCGCGAGCACGGCGTGAAGGTCATCCGCGGCGATCAGCTCGACACCAACACCGCGCAAACGCCGGGCATGAACCGCGCGGCTGCGATCAACGCGGCGCGCGTCGGCGCGCAGAAGATCTGGGCCGGCACCGTAACGATCCATCCGAACGCGAAGACCGGCGCGCATCATCACGGCGCGCTCGAAAGCGTGATCTACGTGGTGCGCGGCCAGGCGCGCATGCGCTGGGGCGAGCATCTGGAATTCACCGCCGAGGCCGGTCCCGGCGACTTCATCTTCGTGCCGCCCTACGTGCCGCATCAGGAGATCAACGCGAGCACCGACGAGCCGCTCGAATGCGTGCTCGTACGCAGCGACAACGAAGCGGTCGTCGTTAATCTGAACATCGACGCGGTCGAGCAGCCCGAAACGGTCTACTGGGTCGATCCGATCCACAAGCATCCGCACGATCACTGAGTCGCTCATGCCTGCTCATTCACCTGCCGACTGACCCGCCCGCGCCACATGACGCCTACCGCTTCGCTGCGCCGTCGCCTCGCCACGCTCTACGCGGTGCTGATCGTCGCCAACCTCGGCGCATGGCTGTGGGCGCTGATCGCGTTTCGCCACTACCCGCTGCTGCTCGGCACCGCGCTGCTCGCGTATGGCTTCGGTCTGCGTCATGCGGTCGACGCCGACCACATCGCGGCGATCGACGCCGTCACGCGCAAGCTGATGCAAACGGGCAAGCGCCCCCTCGGCATCGGGCTCGCGTTTTCGCTCGGACACTCGACCATCGTGATCGCGGCGACGATCGGCATCGCGTGGACCACGCATTCGCTGCATGGGCGCTTCGAGAGCCTCAAGGAACTCGGCGGCACGCTCGGCACGCTGGTTTCGGCGACGTTCCTGCTGGTGCTCGCGGCGGTCAATCTTGTGATCCTGCGCGATGTGTGGCGTCGCTACCGGCACGCGCAACACGCTGGCGCGGCGGCCACCGCGTCAACCGATTCGCTCGCCCCAGCCGGGCTGCTGTCGCGTGCGTTGCGGCCGCTGTTCCGGCTGGTCACCCAAAGCTGGCACATGTACCCGGTCGGCGTGCTGTTCGGGCTCGGCTTCGATACCGCGACCGAGATCGGCCTGCTCGCGATCGCCGCGTCGCAGGCGAGCACCGGTCTGCCGCTCTACTCGATCCTCGTGTTCCCCGCGCTCTTCACGGCCGGCATGACGCTCGTCGATTCAACCGATAACGTGCTGATGGTGCATGCATACGGCTGGGCGATGGATGACCCGAAGCGCAAGCTGTACTACAACGCGAGCATCACGTTCGTGTCGGCGGTGGTCGCGACCGTGATCGGCGGCATCGAGGCGTTGGGACTACTGTCGGACCGCTTCGGCTGGAGCGGCGGCGTGTTGGATGCGATCGCCCGCATCAACGATCATTTCGGCGCGCTCGGCTATGCGATCGTCGCGGCCTTCATGGCGTGCTGGATCGGCTCGGTGCTGTTTCATCGCTGGAGACGGCCCGTTGTCCCCGAAGCGGCAGGTCAGCAGGTTTTTCCAGTGTCCCGCCATTCCCTCCGTAATCGCGACCACCTCTCGCGCGCACGTGTCCGGTAAACGTTGTGACGACGACACACCGCCCCTCATTTATCGGCGGACCGGCTAACGCGGCACGCCAGAGCCGCGAGCAATCGCTTACACTGAAACCGCTCTGCGCAGCGTTGCGCCTTCGCGACCGCGGCCCCGTCACCTCGCGCCGCCCATCGGGAAGCGCGCTGCCTTCCGCGCTGTCGCGCCGCTCGCGCGACGCTTCGGAACCAGCAATAGAACGGACTGGACACGCCATCGATGAAAACGCCAGCGGACCGATTTCTCGCCCCTGATGCATTGAACGAAGCCCGCCTCGCCGCCGACGCCTACGGCAACCACGCCCTCGACGAGTTCCTCGCCGGCCGGATCACGCGCCGCGAACTGCTGCGTTACGCGAGCGTGATCGGTCTTTCACTCGCGGGCGGCGGCTTGCTCGGCGCGCCGCGAGCGAGGGCGCAAGGTGCGCCGGCCCCGACGAACCAGACCATTCGCGTCGCGCATCTGACGCCGGCGGGCGCCGTCGATCCGCTAACGGTCACCGACGCCGCGAGTCTCGCGCTGCTAAACCAGACCGGCGAATTCCTGATCGACGACGACGGCGAGAAGCTGATGCTCAAACCCGCGCTCGCGCTGTCGTGGAAGCCGAACGACAAGGGCGACGTGTGGACCTTCAAGCTGCGCCCCAACGTCAAATTCCACGACGGCCAGAGCTTCGGCGCGAAAGACGTGGTCGCCACCTTCGACCGTCTCGCCGATCCCGCGAGCGGCTCGGCCGCGCTGTCGGTATTGAAGGGCGTGCTGTCCAAAGGCGGTGCGAAGGTCGTCGACGAACACACGGTCGAATTTCATCTCGACGCGCCGATCGGCAATTTCCCCTACTACGTATCCTCGGATAATTACAACGCGGTGATCCTGCCCGCGAATTTCGCGGGCAACTACGAAAAGAGCTTCATCGGCACCGGCCCGTTCAAACTCGAAAAGTATCAGCCGAAGGTCGGCGCGTCGTTCGTGCGCAATCCCGACTACTGGGGCGACAAAGCGTTACCGCAACGCGTACAGTTTTCGTTCTATGCGGACGAACAGGCGCAACTGCTCGCGCTGCAAGGCCACCAGGCCGACGTGATGGGCACCTTCACCGTGCAGGGCGGCGCGGCCATCCTGAACAATCCGGACTACAAGGCAGTGGGCGTGAAGTCGAGCGCGCATCGGCAGATTCACATGCGCAACGACAGCCCGCTCTTCAAGGACAAACGCGTGCGCCAGGCGCTCGCGTTGTCGCTCGATCGCGACGTGCTCGTGCGCGGTCTCTTCAAGGGTCGCGCGCAACTCGGCAACGACAGCCCGTTCGCGCCGGTGTTTCCGTCGTCGGATGCAGGCGTGCCGCAACGCAAGATCGACGTCGCGAAGGCGAAGCAGTTGCTCGCGCAAGCCGGCGTGCCGAACGGTTTCGATGTCACGCTGACCACCGAAAAATACATGGAGATTCCAGACCTCGCGGTCGTCGTGCAGAACGCCGCGAAGGCGATCGGCGTGCGCATTAATCTGAAGGTCGAGAGCCAGTCGCTGTACTACGGCGCGGGCACGCCGGGCAAATCCGACTGGCTCGACGCGCCGCTCGGCATCACCGACTACGGTCATCGCGGCGTGCCGAACGTGTTCCTCAACGCGACGCTGACGAGCAACGGCACGTGGAATGCTGCGCACTTCAAGAATCCGCAATACGATCAACTGGTCGCGCAGTTCGTCTCGGCGATCGACCTCGCCACGCAGAAGAAACTCTCCGGACAGATCCAGACGCTGCTGCTCGACGAAACGCCGTTGATCATCCCGTTCTTCTACGATCAGCTGATCGCGATGCGCAAGGGCGTGAACGGCGTGCGCTTCACCGCGCTCGCGCAGCTGTATTTCGATCGCGCGACGCTGAGCGCGTAGGTACCGCGCTGCTCAACGCACCTCCGCACGAGAACTCACGATGTCGGCTCCGGCGCCCGCTCCCGCCTCGAACCCATCGCGTTTGCCGCGCGCGACGAACGGCAACGCAGGCCGCGTCGCGCGTTTTCTGGCGACGCGCGTGGGTCTGTCGCTGATCACGCTGTGGCTGCTGTCGCTGATCGTGTTCGCGGGCGGCCAGTTGCTGCCCGGCGATATCGGCCGCGCGGTGCTCGGGCCGCTCGCCGATGCGCGCGCGGTCGCCGCGCTCAACCATCAGCTCGGCGCCGATCGGCCGCTGCTCACGCAATACATCGACTGGATCACGCACTTCGTGCGCGGCAACATGGGGCTGTCGTACGCGTATCGCGAACCGGTCGGGCCCTTCATCGCCGATGCGCTCGGACATTCGGCGAAGCTCGGCCTCTTCGCATTCATCGTCGTCGTGCCGCTCGGCATTGCGGGCGGCGTGTGGTCGGCGATGCATGCGGGACGCTGGCTCGATCGCACGATCAGCATTGCCGGTTTGTCGGCGACCGTGGTGCCGGAGTTCGTGTCATCGATCGTGCTGATCCTCGTGTTCGGCGTGTGGCTGCGCTGGCTGCCGATCGAAGCTTCGTTCCCGCCCGATGCAAGCGTGCTCGAACAGCTGCGGCATCTGGTGCTGCCGGTGCTGCCGCTCGTCTTCGTATTCTTCGGCTATATCGCGCGGATGGCGCGCGCGGGCACCGTCGAAGCGCTCGACGCCGACTACACGCGCACCGCGATCCTCAAGGGCCTGCCGCGCCACGTCGTGATCTGGCGGCACGTGCTGCGCAACGCGCTGCTGCCGACGATCACCGTGGCCGCCACCCAGCTCGGCTACATGATCGGCGGACTCGTGGTGGTCGAGACGCTGTTCCACTACCAGGGCATCGGCTCGCTGATCTACAACGCCGCCAAGGCGAAGGACTTTCCGATGCTCGAAGCGGGCGTGCTGACGATCGGCGTCGTCTATACGCTCGCGAATCTGGTCGCCGATGCGCTGCATGTGCTGCTCAATCCGCGGCTGCGGGTGAGGACCGCCGAATGAATACGAGCGTGCCGCCGGCTTCTTCAACGCCACCGGGCGTACCCGCGCCGGGCGCACCGGGCTCCGCGCCACGCGCGCCCGCCGAGCCACGCTTCCCGCGCCTGCTCCTGCTACTGAGTTCGCCGACCTTCCTCGTGGGCGCGCTGATCGTCGCGTGGTGGATCGTCTGCGCGATCGCCGGGCCCTGGTTCGTGCATCTCGATCCGTACGCGTCCGATCCGCTCAATTCGCTCACGCCGCCCGATCGCACGCACTGGTTCGGCACCGATCAGCTCGGCCGCGACGTGTTCTCACGCGTGATCGTCGGCGCGCGCGACATCCTGACCATCGCGCCGCTCGCGACGCTGCTCGGCACCGCGGCGGGCACCGCGCTCGGCCTGCTGGTCGGCTACTTCGACGGGTGGGTCGACGACGTGATCGGCCGCGTGATCGATGCGGTGCTCGCGCTGCCGCTCGTGATCATCGCGCTGCTCGCGCTCGCGGCGGTCGGCGCATCGAATCTCACGGTGATTCTCGTGATCGGCCTCACCTTCACGCCGATCACCGCGCGCACCGTGCGCGCCGCCGTATTCGCCGAGCGCCATCTCGACTACGTGGCCGCCGCGCAGCTGCGCGGCGAACGCGCCCCGTACATCATGTTCGTGGAGATCCTGCCCAACGTGCTGCCGCCGATCGTCGTCGAAGCAACGGTGCGGCTCGGCTATGCGATCTTCGCGGTCGCGACGCTGTCGTTTCTCGGCTTCGGCATCCAGCCGCCGTCGGCCGACTGGGGGCTCGCGCTGTCCGAGTCGTACACGCTGATGGCGGGCGGCGCGTGGTGGACCGTCGTGTTCGCGGCGGGCGCGATCGCGTCGCTGGTGGTCGGCGTCAATCTGATCGCCGACAGCGTGCAGGGAGTGCTCGACCGATGAACGGCGCGCCGCCCTCCTCGTTCGCCGCGTTCGACGTGTCGAAGAGCGATCGCACCGATGCGCTGACCGTGGTCGGCCTGACGGTCACCTACCGGATTCGCGGACGCGATCGCGAAGTGCTGCAAGACGTGTCGTTTCGCGTGCGGCGCGGCGAGGCGTATGGACTCGTCGGCGAATCGGGCTGCGGCAAGTCGACCGTCGCGATGGCGACGCTGCGCTACCTGCCGCGCAACGGCAAGGTGAAGGCCGGCAAGATCGCGATCGCCGGCGCGGACGTGCAGAAGCTCGGCGCCGATGCGCTGCGCAGCATGCGGGCGACGACCGTCTCGATGGTCTATCAGGACCCGGGCCGCGCGCTGAACCCATCGCTGACGATTGCCCGCCAGATATCCGAAGCATTCGAGGCGGCCGGCGTCGCACGCGACGAAGCGTTGCATCGCACGCTCGAGATGTTGCAGCGCGTGCGTATCGCGGCGCCCGAGCGCGTGATGGACAGCTATCCGCATCAATTGTCGGGCGGCATGCAGCAACGCGTCGTGATCGCGATGGCGCTCGCGTCGAACCCCGCGCTGCTGATTCTCGACGAACCGACCACCGGCCTCGACGCGACCGTTGAAGCGGAAGTGCTCGACCTCGTCGCGCAGTTACGCGAGGAGCTCGGCACCGCGGTGCTGTTCATCAGCCACAACCTCGCGGTGATCGGCCGCATGTGCGAACGTGTCGGCGTGCTGTACGCGGGCAAGCTGGTCGAGGAAGGCGCGACCCAGGACGTGTTCGCGCGGCCGCGTCATCCGTACACGGTCGGGCTGCTGCGCTGCCTGCCGAGCGCCGGACGCAGCAAGGACCGCGAGCGGCTCGATACGATCGCGGGCGGCTTGCCGTTGCCGGGCTCGGTCACGCAGGGCTGTATCTACGCGGAGCGCTGCCGTCTCGCCGACGAGCGCTGCCGGCGCGACGCGCCGCCGCCCTATCGGCTCGGCGCTGCGCATGGCGATCAGATGGCGCGCTGCCACTATCACGAGCGCGCGATCGAATTGCCGCGGGCGGCATCGAGCGAGGCGCCGGTGGTGGCCGCATCATCCAACGCGGCGGCGCGCGCGTCCTCCGCGCCGGTCTTGCGCGCTCGCAACCTGTCGAAAACATTCCACGTATCCGGCGCGCCGCTGCGCGCGGTCGATGACGTGTCGCTCGAACTCGCGAGCGGCGAGACGCTCGGCCTCGTCGGCGAATCGGGCAGCGGCAAGACGACGCTCGCGCGGCTGATGCTCGGCCTGCTCGCACCCGATGCCGGCGGCGTGCTCGAACTCGACGGCGCACCGCTCGCCGCGCGCGTCACGCGACGCAGCGACGAGCAGCTGAAGTCGCTGCAGATCGTGTTCCAGAATCCGGACTCGGCGCTCAATCGCGCGCATTCGGTCAAGCGGCTGATCGGTCGTGCGCTCGCGCGCTTCACCGCGCTGCGCGGACGCCAGATCGACGAAAGGCTCGGCACGCTGACGGACGCCGTGCGGCTGCCCGAGCGCTATCTCGACGCACGTTCGCGCCAGCTATCGGGTGGACTCAAGCAGCGCGTCGCGATTGCGCGCGCGTTTGCCGGCGAACCACGCGTCGTAGTTTGCGATGAGCCGACTTCATCGCTCGACGTGTCGGTGCAGGCCGCGATCCTGAATCTGCTCGCCGATCTGCAGCGCGAGCGCGGCGTCAGCTACGTGTTCATCTCGCACGATCTGCACGTGGTGCGCTATGTGTCGGATCGCATCGCGGTGCTCTATCTCGGCCGGCTGCTCGAAATCGGCCCGGCGGCGGCCGTGTTCGATGGGCCGCAGCATCCGTATACCGAGGCGCTGTTGTCCGCCGTGCCGACGCTGCCGGGCGACGGTGCAACCGGCGAAGTGCATCAACGCACGCGCATCCATCTGACGGGCGAGTTGCCCGGGCCCGGCGCGATGCCGTCGGGCTGCGTCTTTCACACGCGCTGTCCGCGCAAGCTCGGCGCGATCTGCGAGCAGCAGGACCCGCCGTTCCTCGACGCCGGCGGCGCCGCTGAGTCGCCTTCCGCGCACCGGATTCGCTGCCATATTCCGGTCGCCATTCTGCGCGAGCTGCAATGCGAGCCGCGCGACGACAACGCGGGCAACACGACGAACGGCGCCGCTTCCGACGACGCGTCGGAAAACGCCAGCTAGCGTCAATTCGAACCTCATCGACGTCGCGTGACGCGGCGTCATCCAGCACAGCGCCCCCTTAACGAATCCCGCGTCGGAAACACGCTTTTGCGTCCGCGCGTTTCATCGTCGCAACGTTTTCGGGCGTTTTTCCGGCGTGCGCATCGCACATCCCGAGATCGCCCGCGTCGCTTCAAGGCTCGGCGATGCGTGGCATGGATATCGCTAAATTTGCGGCCAGAGATTCGAAGCCACCCCGGGCGCGCAACGCCGCGCACATCCGCACGACGAGCGTCACCACGCGATGACGCGACCTCAAGCGATCAGCACGGCAGCGACGCGCGGGCAACTTCGGCACGACGGACTCGGGGTTCGACAAGACCCGCGTGCAGACAGGTCGGCCGCCGCTGTGGCAGCTGGAGACGCGCGATGAAAATCAGAAAATCAGATCGGCATTGCTGCGCAATGATGCGCCGCGCAGCGGTGCTCGCGGGGGCGGCGGTGCTGGCGGGCGAGGCCGCGTACGGGGCGTCGACGGACGTGATCGCTCGCTCGACGGTGTTGGCCGACGCGTCGCCGGCGCAAACCGGAGATTCAGCGCCGCTGCTGCTCGCGCAGAACGACGACGCGGCGACCGCCGCCACGGCCGCCGACGATGCCGCCTCGGTGTTCGCGCCGGTAGGCTGCGGCGGGCTTGGCGGTCCGGGCTGCGGCCGGCTCGGCGGCGGCAGTGGCAACGGCAGCGGTAGTGGCGGCGCGGCGGGTTCGAGCAATAGCGGGGCTGGCGCAAACGGTAACAGCGGCGCCGGGGCGGCGGGTTCAGGGAGCGGAAGTGGGAGTGGCGGTGCGGGCACGGGCGGTAAGGGAAATAGCGGCGGCGGAAGCAATGGTGGTAGCAGTAGTGGGGGCTGAACTGGTGGGGGTGGCAGTGGTGGCGGTGGAAGCGGTGGAGGCGCAAGCGGTGGAGGCGCAAGCGGCGGTGGCGGTGGCGGTGGCGGTGGCGGTGGCGGTGGCGGTGGCGGTGGCGGTGGAAGTGGAAGTGGAAGCGGAAGTGGAAGCGGAAGCAGCGGCGGCAGCGGGAGCGGCAGCTGCGGTTGCGGAGGCTCAAGCGGTGGCCCGAGTGGTGGTTTCGGCGGCGCGCATGGTGGAGGCTTTGGCGGCGGGTTTGGCGGTGGCTTCGGTGGCGGGTTCGGCGGAGGCTTTGGCGGAGGCTTCGGCGGCGGTCACGGAGCCAAGGGTGGCGGCAGCGGCGGCAGTGGCAACGGTGGCGGGAACGGGCACTAGGCGTCGCCCGTTGCCTTGGGTAGGGAGCCCGCGCCCTACCCGCCGGCGACATGTCCCGGCATACTGTCCGCTATCCGCTGGCAACGGCGGTGGCGTCCCGATCCCCCGGTCGGGCGTCACCGCCGCAGGCCGGCCGGAGCGGCCCACCCGCCTGCGGCGCGCGCTGACGGAATCGCCTGGAGCGCGCGCGAGCCGCGCCTCGCATCGTCGCGCGAACCGCACCGCGAGCGGCGGGAACACAACCTCCACTGCGTGTGAGTGTTATGGAACCAATCCGAAACGACCGCCTCATATCAAATTCATCGTTCGATATGAGGGCCCACAACATGCATAGAAGTGTCCCCCCCTCCGCGACCCGCACGGCAGCCGCCGTGCTGATGGCTAGCGCCCTGGGCCTCGCATCGCTCGCCAATGCGCAAACACCCGCGCAGCCAATGGCGCAAACCTTGTCGCAAGCGGCGCCACCGGTCGACCCGAGCTTCTCCGCCTACTCGCTCGTACAGAGCTGCAAACAGCGCCACGACAACGTCGCGCAAGGGCAATGCGTCGGCGCGATCCGCGGCATCATCCACGGTTATCAGTACGGCGTGCTGTTCCTCGCCCAACGCACCACCTTCCCCGTCAACGAAACCCAGCGCGTGTCGCTATGCCTGCGCGACGTGCCGGTGTCGTCGATCGTCGACGACTTCCTCGCCGATGCCGCCCAGGTACCGGACGACGCGCTGCAGCACACCCCCGCCGAAGTCGCCGTGCTCGGCTCCGTGCATCAGCACCACCCCTGCACCTGAGCGCCGCGTCAGCGGGCGTCCACAGCGCTTCGGGCCTCGCGCGCCGCCGCTCCGCAACGGACGGCGGCCGCGCCAGCGCTTACAGCATCTCCAGCGCACGCTTGCCGCGCGGCGGCTTGAAATACGCGTCGAGCGCGGCGAGTTCGCCCGCTTCCAGCACCAGTTGCGACGCGCGATGGTTGTCGCGCACATGCTCGACCCGCGCCGCCTTCGGAATCGCGCACACATTGGGCTTGCCCAGCACCCACGCGAGCGCCACCTGAAACACGGAGACGCCGCGCGCGTCGGCGATGTCGTCGAGCGGCGAGCGTTTCGGCAGCCGCGCATGATCGATCGGGCTGTACGCCATCGCCGGCATGTCGCGCGCGCCGAGCCATGGCAGCAGATCGAACTCCGGCCCGCGCCGCGCCACGTTGTACAGAATCTGGTTGGTCGCGCACGCGTCGCCGCCTGGCGTCGCGACGAGTTCTTCCATGTCGTCGGTATCGAAGTTGCTCACGCCCCAGTGACGGATCTTGCCCGCGCGCCGCAGTGCCTCGAAGCCATCGACGGTGTCCGCGAGCGGCACCGAGCCACGCCAGTGCAGCAGATACAGATCGAGCCGGTCCGTCTTCAGGCGCTTCAAGCTTTGCTCGCACGCGGCGATCGCGCCGCGTCGGCTAGCGTTGTGCGGATACACCTTGCTGACCAGAAACACCTTGTCGCGCAAACCGTCGAGCGCTTCGCCGAGCAGCGACTCGGTCGCGCCGTCGCCGTACATTTCGGCGGTGTCGATCAGCGTCATGCCGAGTTCGATGCCGCAGCGCAGTGCATCGATTTCCGCCGCGCGCCGTGCCCGCTGCTCGCCCATCTCCCACGTGCCCTGCCCCAGCGCCGGAATGCGCTCGCCGTCCGGCAAGCTCACGCTTGCGATCTCGCTCGTCATGCTGACTCCTTCGAAAGTGGCTCGATCCGGATGCGATGCAATTGCGCGAGACCTCACCGCGCAACGCATGCTACGAAAAATCTGGAGACGAGTTTAGCGGCTCCGCGGCCTCACGACGGCGCGCCAGGCAAAAGCCCGCTATAACGGGGCGCGCCGATGTTTTAAAATTGCCGCTTGCCCATCTTGCGTGAGCCCCATGACCTCTGCCTCGGAAGACCGCTGGCGCGACCTGCGCCCGGACCCGGAAAACGACACGCCGCTCTATCTGCAACTTGCCCGCAAGCTCGGCAGCGCGATCCACGAAAACCGCTGGAACGCCGGTGAAGCGCTCCCCTCGGAGCGGGTGCTGTCGGAGGCGCTCGGCGTATCGCGCATCACGTCGCGTAAGGCGATCGCTCTGCTCGTCGAGCAGGGTTTGATCCGCCGCACCCAAGGCGCGGGCAGCTTCATCACGCCGCGCTATGAAGATCCGTTGTCGCGCCTGTCGAGCTTCAGCGAAATGCTGCGGCGGCGCGGCTTCACGCCGAGTTCGAAGTGGCTGTCGCGCGAAATCTCGCCGGCCAATCGCGATGAAGTGATCCAGTTGGGGCTGTCGCCGGCCGCCGCGGTCACGCGGCTGCGACGACTGAGACTCGCCGACGGCATCGTGATGGCGGTCGAGAATTCCACATTCCCGGCCGCTGTGATTCCCGATCCGCAGGCAATCGGCGACTCGCTGTACACGTATCTGGAGAATCGCGGACTGACGATCGTGCGCGCGTTGCAGCATTTTCGCGCGGTGAACGCGAGTGACGAGATCGCGCAGCAGATGAGCATCGCGCCGAACGAGGCGTTGTTGTTGATCACGCGCGTGGGCTATACCGCGGATCAGCGCGCGATCGAGTTGACGGATACGTACTGCCGCAACGATTACTACGACTTCGTGGCGGAGTTGAGGAAGTAGGCTGCGACTCGGTGAATGGTCGGACGGCCGGGCGCGCCGCGGTTCAAACTCCACCGCGGCGCACGCTACCCTGTTAAGTCCACCGGGCTTCGTGCGCGCCGATGCGCGCCGGCGGCAGCGCATAAAACGCCGGCGTCTGTTCCAGTTCTTCGGCGGGCTGAACGCCGAGCACACACCCAAACTCCGATTGCACGCTCGCGACGCAATCGCGCACATGGTCGAGCGACATTTCCGGCACCTGCGGTCCATCGGCCAGCAACCCGAACGACTGCAGCCAGCGCCCGGTCTGCGCAAGCGACACCTTCACATGCCAGCTGCCACCCTCGCGTGCCCGCCGCGCGAGCGCGACCATCGCGCCGAACGCGGCCAGATAGCCGGTCGCGTGATCGAGCGCCTGACACGGCAGATGCCGCGGCTCGGCCGAACCCGCCGCCGCACGCTCCGTCCACGCGATGCCGCTCGCCGACTGCACCAGACTGTCGAAGCCGCGTCGCTGCGCCCACGGCCCCGTGTACCCGTACGCGCAAACCGACACATAGACGATGCCAGGCCGCAGCCGCGCCAGCTCGTCCGGCCCGAAGCCGCGCGCCGCGAGCGCGCCCGGACGATAGGCTTGCAGGAACACGTCGGCATCGCGCGCGAGTCCGCGCAACGTGTCGCAGCCAGCGGCGTCGCGCAGATCGACGAGCGCCGAACGCTTGCCGCGTCCGTTGTCGATCACGAGCGGCGCGATGTTCGGCAGATGCGGCCCGTTGATCGTCATCACGTCGGCGCCATGATGCGCGAGCGCGCGACCGGCCACCGGTCCCGCGATGATCCGTGACAGATCCAGCACCCGCACGCACGCGAGCGGACGGTCGATGCCGGGCGCGGCGTCGGCATCGGCATGGCGCGGCGGCTCGGCCGGCGCGTCGCCGATGCGCTCGATCTCGAACAGCGGCAAGCGCGCGATCGCTTTGGCCTGCTCGAGCGCGGCCCATTCGTCGGGCGTGCGAATCAAGGCGGCGCATAGGCCCGCGTCGGCGAGCGTTTGATCGAGCGTCGCGCCCTCCCAGCCGCGAATCGCGGCCGCCACCGATTCCCGGCCGTTGTCACAGCCGAGCACATCGAGCACGCCCTTCAAGTGATGCGCAAAATTCGTGTGCAGCTGGATCCAGCGGCCGTCGCCCGTTTCGTAGAAGCCTGTGACCGGATCGCGCAGCGCGGGCGGTGGCCCATCGTCGATCCGCAGATAGCGTTCGCTGCGAAACGCCGCCAGCGCGCGACGCATCTGCACCGACACCCGTTGCCTGCGTCCGCTGCGCAGGCGCCAGTATTCGGCGGCCGCGAGGCCTGTCGCCGCGATGGTCGACGACGCGAGGCTGCCGACGTGATAGACCGACGGCAAGCCGGGGTCCGCGCCGGCGAGCGACACGGCGTGCAGCGCGACCGGATCGCAGCCGGCGAGGGTCCAGATGTGCTTGAGGGCGAGTTCGGGTGTCATGGGATCGGGCGCGTTGACTGCGGACAGGAAGCAGGTGCACCGAGTCTAAATTTACGCCTTGCTGCAATCAATCTTGATTATGATAATCAATATATATTGATTTCTTCGGTTTTCACGCGCTTTCATGTCAGCCCCGATTTATCTGACCGCCGCCGAAGCGGCCGCGACGCTCGGCGTCAGCCTGCCGACCTTGTACGCGTACGTGAGCCGCGGCATGCTCGGCTCGTCGCCCGATGCGCAAGGCAGACATCGCCTCTACGATGCCGCCGAGGTGCGCCGCCTCGCGCGTCGCAAGGCGGACGGCAAGCGCGCCGGCAAGGTCGCGCAGAAGGTGCTCGACTGGGGCGTGCCGGTGCTCGAATCGTCGATCACGCTGGTCGCGGACGGTCGGCTGCTGTATCGCGGGCACGATGCGATCGAGCTCGCACGCAGTGCGTCACTCGAAGACGTCGCGGCGCTGCTGTGGCAATGCAGCGCGCGGCGCATCGCCGATGCGCCCGCCGTGCCGCTCGCCCCCGCGCAATGGGCGGCGTGGCTCAAGCTGTGGAGTGACAGCACGCCGCTCGATCGCGCGCTCGTGCTGCTGCCGGCCGCCGCCGCGCAGATGCCGCGCGTGTGGGCGCTTGGCCGCGACGCGCAACTCGACACCGCGTGCGCGGTGATGCGGCTGCTGGCCGCCGCGATGCTGCCGGCGGCAACGTCGAACGAACCGCTGCATCGGCAGATCGCGACGGCCTGGCGGGTGCGCAGCCGGCAACAAAGCGGGCTGCTGCGCGCGGCGCTGGTCGCGTGCGCGGATCACGAGCTGAACGCGTCGACGTTCACGGTGCGCTGCATTACGTCGACGGGCACGCATTTGTTCGGCGCGGTCGCGGGCGGCCTCGCGGCGCTCTCCGGGCCGCGTCACGGCGGCGAAACCGTGCGCATTGCCGCGCTGCTCGATGAAGCGTCGCGCTCGCCCGATCTGGACCGCTATCTGGCGAACCGGCTCGCGCGGCACGAGCACGGCGCGCAAGGTCCGGTGCTGTCGGGCTTCGGTCATCCGCTCTATCCGGACGGCGATCCGCGCGCGCGGTTGTTGCTGACGATGCTCGCCGACTGCGCGCCGGCCCGCTCGCCGCTCAACGAGGTGCTGCAGCTTGCGCGAGCGGTGCGCGACACGACCGGCGCGGAGCCGACGGTGGATTTCGCGCTTGCGGCGATCGAGCGCGTGCTCGGCTTGCCGACCGGCGCCGCATTCACGCTGTTTGCGCTCGGGCGGGTGGTCGGCTGGATCGCGCACGCGATGGAGCAGACGCGCGATGGCCGGTTGATCCGGCCGCGAGCGCGGTATATCGGGGAGTATGAGGCGGGAGGGGCTGCTTAGGGGCTGCTTAGGGGCTGCTTACGGGCTACGTCCGGCCTGCAAAGCGGCGGCTCGCCGGTTGCCCCGCATCAGACTACGCTCGGCCGACGCGCCAGCCAGGCCGGGATCGGCCAGCCGAGTAGCAGCGTCGGCAGCTTGCGCTGCGAGCCGCTCGCCAGCGCGAAACGCGCCCCTTCCCGCCCCGCGCTGATCCATGCCACCGATCCACGCGCCAACTCGATCGACTGCCCTGCCGCCAGCCAGTGATCTGCATACTCGCCCTCGACGGTCAGCCAGATGTTGCCGCTGATCATCTTGAAAATCGACGGACGCGTAACCCGCCAGGCCGTGACGGGCTCGCCATGTTCCAGTTCGAAAACTCGCACTTCTCGCATCGCCGTTCTCCTCGAAGAACTATCTGTTGTACCGATTATTGGCGTGCGATGATCGGAAACCCATGCACAGTTCCGAACACTTTCATCGGAACTGTTCAGTCAAAAAACCGAACAGTTGGCATGGCTCGCGCGACGCAGGTTAAAAGCTTGTGGGCTCGCCAGCCGGCGACACAAGGCAAGCGTATGAAACTCGAAATCCAGCTCGATCGGGACAACGGCGTACCGCTTACCGAGCAGATCGTCATGGGCGTTTCGGCGTGGATCCGTTCGCGCAATGCGCATCCTGGCTCGAAGCTGCCGTCGATTCGCCAGTTCGCCGCCGACTTCGGCGTAAGCCGCTTTCCGGTGATCGAGGCATACGACCGGTTGGTGTCGCTCGGCTATGTCGACTCGCGCCACGGCTCCGGCTTTTACGTCGCCGATCGCCAGCCGACGGACATGCGCTGTCAGGGCACGTCGGACCCGCGCCGCGCCGATGTCGAATCGGACCATTTGCTCGAACAATTCAACTTTCCGGGCGAGACGCTGAAGCTCAGCACCGGTTTTATTCCCGAAAGCTGGCGCGACATCGACGGCATTGCGCAGGCGATCCGCCATGTGTCGCGAACCGATCCGCCGAGCATGGTCGAGTACGCGACGCCGCTCGGCAATCCCGTCTTGCGCGAGCAGTTGCGCGGCCGCATTGGGCAGTTGGGCATCCAGGCGGACGCGTCGCAGATTCTGATCACCAATGGCGCGAGCCAGGCGTTCGATCTGCTGGTGCGCTACATGCTGAAGCCTGGCGACACGATCTTTGTCGAGGACCCCGGTTACTACAACCTGTACGGCCTGTTGCGACTGCACGGCATGAAGCTGATCGGCATTCCGCGCACCGGCAGCGGTCCCGACCTCGACGTGATGCAGGCGCAACTGAAGCTGCACCGGCCTAGACTGCTGCTCATCAACACCGTGTTCCACAATCCGACCGGCACCACGGTCGCACCGCAGGTCGCGTTCCGTTTGCTGCAAATGGCGCGTGAGCATGGCTTCCATATTGTCGAAGACGACATCTACGCGGATTTTCAGACTGACCTCACCGATCGCCTCTCGACCCTCGACCAACTCGAACAGGTGATCTACATCGGCGGATTGTCGAAGACGCTGTCGTCGTCGCTACGGATCGGCTGCGTGGTTGCGAATCACGCGATCATCAAGGATCTGGTCGATATCAAGATGCTGACGAGCATCGGCGGCTCGCGGTTTGCCGAAGCGGTGGCGGTGTCGATGCTGGAACGCGGCGCGTATCGCAAGTATCTGGAGCGACTGCGCCGCCAGATGCGCGGCGCGCTCGGCTCGACCGTCCAGACACTCGAAGATGCCGGCTGGGAGATTTTCGAAGAACCGGCGGGCGGCAAGTTCGTGTGGGCGCGCGTGCCTCATGTCGCGGACGCCGAGCGACTCGTTGAATGCGGTGTGCCGCTCGGTGTGACGGTGCTGCCTGGACAACACTTCAGGCCGAACCGGGAGCCGAGCCCGTGGATCAGGATTCATGTAGCGTTTGGCAACGATCCACGGGCGCAGGCGTTTTTTCATGCGGCGGCGCAGTTGCCGGCTGATGCGTGAACATCGCGCACAGCGCCGCCGCGACGCAGCGCTGGCACCTGCGCAAGACTGCGCCGCTCGCTGCGCCGGGACCCGCTTTTCCCTAAAATAGCGAGTCCCAGCCCGACCGAGCGCGCCCAGCCGCTTCATATGTCCACGACGCCGACTCCGCCCGCCCTCGCTCCCGACATCCCCTCTGGCCCTTCGCCCCGCGCACTGACGGTGATGCTGTGGCTGGTCGCCACCGGCTTTTTCATGCAGACGCTCGATTCGACGATCGTCAACACCGCGCTCCCCGCGATGGCGACGAGCCTCGGCGAGCTGCCGCTGCGCATGCAATCGGTGGTGATCGCCTACTCGCTGACGATGGCGGTGATGATCCCCGTATCTGGCTGGCTCGCCGACAAACTCGGCACGCGGCGCGTGTTCTTCAGTGCGATCCTCGTGTTCGCGGTGGGCTCGCTGCTGTGCGCGAACGCGCACACGCTGAATCAACTGGTGCTCTTCCGCATTCTGCAAGGCGTGGGCGGCGCGATGCTGCTGCCGGTTGGGCGGCTCGCGGTGCTGCGTACCTTTCCGGCGGAGCGCTATCTGCCGGCGTTGTCGTTCGTGGCGATCCCAGGCCTGATCGGACCGTTGATCGGCCCGACGCTCGGTGGCTGGCTCGTCAAAATCGCGTCGTGGCACTGGATCTTTCTGATCAACGTGCCGGTGGGCATCGTGGGCTGCATTGCCACGTTTATCTTCATGCCGGATAGCCGCAATGAACACACGGGCAAATTCGACCTCGGCGGCTACCTGCTGCTGGTGGTGGGCATGGTGGCAATTTCGTTCGCGCTCGACGGCCGCACCGAGTTCGGCATCCAACATGCGACGGTGCTGGTGCTGCTGATTCTGAGCATGGCGTGCTTCGTTGCCTATGGTCTGCACGCGGTGCGCGAGCCCGCGCCGATTTTTCCGCTCGATCTGTTCAAAATCCACACGTTTAGCGTCGGACTGCTCGGCAATCTGTTCGCGCGGATCGGCAGCGGCTCGATGCCCTACCTGATTCCTTTGCTGTTGCAGGTGAGCCTCGGCTATAGCGCATTCGAAGCCGGGCTGATGATGCTGCCCGTGGCAGCCGCGGGTATGGCAACGAAGCGTCTCGTGACGACGCTGATTCTGAGGTACAGCTACCGGCGCGTGCTGATGGCGAACACGATTCTGGTCGGCCTGATGATGGCGAGCTTCGCGCTTACGAGCACGAATCAGCCGCTGTGGCTGCGGCTCGTGCAACTGGCGATCTTCGGCGGCGTAAACTCGATGCAGTTCACCGCGATGAACACGTTGACGCTGAAGGACCTCGGCACCGGCGGCGCGAGCAGCGGCAATAGCCTGTTTTCGCTCGTGCAGATGCTTTCGATGAGTCTCGGCGTGACCGTGGCCGGTGCGTTGCTGACGACCTTTACCGGCATCATGCAGCGCGTGACTGCCGCAAATTCGCTGCCCGCGTTTCATGCGACGTTCCTGTGTGTCGGCATCATTACCGCATGTTCGTCGTGGATCTTTGCGCAGCTGTCGCCGGAGATCCGCACGCCGGCGAAAAAGACCGATCCGTCGGAGCGCACCTGAAATCCGCGCGGGCCGGGACGACGCATCCTCGCGCGCTTGCAAACGGATTTCCTGGCACCGCTCCACGCGGCCCCGCACGCCGCATCCCTGAACAGCGTCACCGACCCGCAACAGGGCGCGTCCCGCACCAGTGAAGTGCGTGTCATCGCCTTCGTACCGGAGCGGGCGCACGATGTTTGGCTCGGAGCATTGCTGGTGGGCGCTCGAGCTTTGTCGGTACACGCGCATAGTTCTTGCTCGACTATCCTGTAAACTCTTAGTCTGCGCGTGCAAACTCCTGCCGAGCCCTGCAAGCGCCGCCATTTCCACACGACCGACATGATGAGCATGATCGAACTCGATCCTCCCGGCTTCCAGCCACCACGCCCGATGGCCGGCGACGAAGGCTCGCGCCGTACCGTTCTGTATGGCGGCTACACCGTTTTCAGCGTGTTTCAACCGGTCTTCTCGGTATCGCACCGGCGCGCGATCGGGTATCACGCGTCGCTGCGCGTGCACGACGAGCATGAGCAGCAAGTGCCGTCGCACGAAGTCTTTACGCAGGCCGCGCGACGCGGCGACCTGCTGGAACTCGGGCGGCTGGCCGAATCGCTGCACCTCGGCAACTTCAACGCGTTCGACAGCCACGACGAATGGCTCTTCCTCAGCCTGCATCCGGCCGCACTGATGGACACCAGCTACGGCGACGCGCTGCTTGCCAGCCTGAAGACGCTCGGCCTGCCGCCGCAACGCGTGGTGCTCGAAGTATCCGAACAGGCCGGCGGCGAAACCACGCGCTTCGCCGAAATCGTCGATTCGCTGCGCAAGTCCGGTTTTCTGATCGCGCTCGACGGCTTTGGCGCCAAGCATTCGAACATCGACCGCGTGTGGAATCTGCGGCCGGACATCGTGACGCTCGACCGCTGCATCCTCGCGCAAGCGAGTGAACACTCGCACATCGAGCGTGTCTTGCCGGGCCTCGTCTCTCTGTTGCACGAGTCCGGGCAACTGGTACTGATGGGCGGTCTGAGCACCGAGCGTGACGCGCTGATCGCGCTCGAATGCAACGTAGATTTCGTCCAGGGCGCATTTTTCGCAGGCCCGAGCGTCGAACCCGTCAAGCCACAAGTTGCCGCTGGCCTGATGGATTCGCTCTCCGCCTCGCTGCGCGAACGCGTTGCCGCTCGAGAGAAAGCGCAATCCGCCCGGCTCGCACCGTATGTCACCGCGCTCGAGGCCGCCGCAGCGCAGCTGATTGCCGGGGAATCGATCGCGCAGGCGACCGCACCTCTGCTCGCGCTCGGAGAAACGGCACGCTGCTTTGTCCTGGACGGTTCGGGCCGGCAGATCGGCGACAACGTGCTGCCACCGGGCCGCACATCGCAACGTGCAAAGCGCTTCAGCCCGCTGCTGCACTCCGAAGGCGCCAGTTGGGAGCGCCGCCCGTACTTCATTCAGGCGATGCGTCAACCGGGGCGGGTTCATCTAACGCCGCCGTATCTGTCGATCAACGAAGCGCATCTGTGCGTCACGGCCTCGATTGCCGCGCATAACTCGCATGGTACGCAGGTGCTATGCGTCGACATCAACTGGGAAGTCGCGGCTCACCGCAACTGACACGCCCCGAGGGCCCTTGATGCGGGCAAGCAGTTCCCTGACCGCGTCACGGCCCAGCATTCGGTTGGCCGCCCGCAAATGCGCGGCGCTGGCCACGATGCGCAGTGAGACGATTCTCGCCGAAAGGTCCGTTGCGCCATCCGTCACCACGTCGATTAGCCCGACGATGTCGCCGTCGCAGAACAGTGCGATACACACCGCGCCCGCCATTGACACCACCTCGGTATAGCTCGCCTGTTGCGCGAGCGATGTAACCACAGCGATCCACTTCTGACCTGAACCGGGTTCGGGGGCGCCCTGCGCTTCGGCTCCAGGTGTCGGCCCTTGTGCGCGCAGGGCCAGGTTGGCCGTGGGGATTGGAGTGGGTGTAGCGTACAGAGGTACGTCGCTGATCAGTTGCGGCGCGTCGTTGAAAAGCTGCAGCAAGCCCGCCCGGTCTTGCGCTTCGAGCGCCGCGCGCAATCGCTCGACGATGCGCCCGTGCACCGCTGGATCGGGCCGCTCCAATGGCGCGCCCGCCCGTTTCAGACGCTCCTTGGCGCGATGAACCATTTGCCGGCAAGCGGCCGGTGTGCGCTCGAGAATCGACGCGATTTCGGCATAACCGCATTCGAACGCTTCATGCAGGACGAACGCCGCGCGTTCGTCTGGCTTCAGATGTTCGAGCAGCAACATCACGCCATATGACATATCGGCCGCGCGCAATGCCAACTCCTCCGCCGACGGTGCGACCTCGTCGAGCCACGGCTCCGGCAACCAGCCGCTAGCCTGCGACGCGCGCTCGCGCTGCGCGTGCCGCAGACGGTCGATCGCCGCGCGCGTGGTGAGCGTGGTAAGCCACGCGACCGGCGTTTGCACCGCCTGCGTATCGGCAAGATGCCATTTGAGCCAGACGTCCTGCACCACGTCTTCGGCCTCCGCACGACTGCCAAGCATCCGATATGCGAGCGCCAGCAGACGGGCGCGCGCGGCCTCGAAACTGGATGCCTTGTCGATTCCCTGTTCCGTCATGCGTAGACCTCCCGATGTTGCGTCGTGAAAAAGCGGCTGTACACCAGTGGCATGGCTCAGGCGCGCGTCGTGTTCGGTATTCCTGAGCTTGACGGTGGGCAACGGTTGATGTGACAGCTCCGCGCAAAAAAATTTCTGTCACAACGCCGGTCGCCGCTTCGTCAAATGAGCAACAACCCGCGCATGTCACGCGGCTTCTGATCCGAGGCGGGCTGCGCATCCCCGAATGCCCGTGCTATCCATCCTGAACGAGGAATCCATGCCTTCCAGTTACCCGTCTGTCTCCGCCCTGGGCCTCGTGCCCACGGTGATCGAACAATCCGGCCGGGGCGAGCGCGCCTATGACATCTACTCCCGCCTGCTGCGCGAGCGCATCGTGTTTCTTGTCGGGCCCGTGAACGAGCAGTCAGCCAGTCTGATCGTCGCACAATTGCTGTTTCTCGAATCGGAGAACCCCGACAAGGATATTTCTTTTTACATCAACTCGCCCGGCGGCTCGGTGTATGACGGCCTCGCGATTTACGACACCATGCAGTTCATCAAGCCGGAGGTCTCGACCTTGTGCACGGGCTTTGCCGCGAGCATGGGCACCTTTCTGCTCACCGCGGGTCAACGCGGCAAACGGTATGCGCTACCGAATGCTCGCATCATGATTCACCAGCCGTCCGGCGGTGGTCAGGGCACCGCGGCGGACATCGAAATCCAGGCAAAGGAGGTGCTGTATGTGCGAGCGCGTCTGAATGCGATGATGGCCGAACGCACCGGACGCAGCATCGAAGATATCGCGCGCGATACCGACCGCGACAACTTCATGTCGGCGCTCGAAGCGAGGGAATACGGATTGATCGACGACGTGCTGGAAGCTCGCGCGACGTGGAACAACGCAGGTCGTCGCGACACTCTGTAACGGCACTGACATGGAGCCACTCGCTGGGCGGCCGGACAAACCGCTTGCTGCAAATTCCCATCCAACTATCGGTGCGAGCGCACCACAAAAGCTGCTCACCTTCGCTGGAATCGCTATCATGTCGCGATTCGTCTACTTCGACGACCGCTTCAATGGAGATACACATGGCGTCATCCAACGAAAACGTCAGCATGGCGCTGTTCTGCGACTTCGAGAACGTCGCGCTTGGCGTGCGCGACGCGAAATACGACAAGTTCGATATCAAGCTTGTACTCGAGCGCCTGCTGCTGAAGGGCAGCATCGTCGTCAAGAAGGCGTATTGCGACTGGGATCGCTACAAGAGTTTCAAAGGGGCCATGCACGAGGCCAATTTCGAGTTGATCGAAATTCCGCACGTGCGCCAATCGGGCAAGAATTCCGCCGACATTCGGCTCGTCGTCGATGCGCTCGATCTCTGTTATACGAAATCGCACGTCAATACGTTCGTCATCATCAGTGGTGATTCCGATTTTTCGCCGCTCGTGTCGAAACTGCGCGAGAACGCCAAACAGGTCATCGGCGTCGGTGTGCAGCAGTCCACGTCGGATTTGCTGATTGCGAACTGCGACGAGTTCTTCTTTTACGACGATCTCGTACGCGAAAGTCAGCGCGCAGTCGCGAGGCGCGAATCGTCGCGCCAGCAGCAGAGCGCGCAGCAGGCAGCCAAACGTGCGGCTGATGAAGAGAAAGCCCCGCCGAAGGAAGATCTGGAGAAGCGTCGCAGCAAGGCTGTTGAAATTGCGGTGCAGACGTTCGACGCACTCGCTTCCGAACGTGGCGACAGCGGCAAGATCTGGGCGTCCGTGCTGAAGAACGCGATCAAACGGCGCAAACCGGATTTCAACGAAACGTATTACGGGTTTCGCGCTTTCGGCAATCTGCTGGAAGAAGCGCAGGCGCGCGGGCTACTCGAATTCGGCCGCGATGAAAAGTCAGGCGCGTACGTTTATCGAAGCACGGCCGTGAACGTCGCGAGTGAAGCGGCCAGTGAAAATATCGGCGAAACCGCGGCGGAGTCTGCTGAAACGGGGTCGGCTGAGTCGGCGTCGGCCGAACAGGCGGCCGAACATTCGTATCAAGCGCAGGCCGCGCAAGCGGCCGCGTCCGAGTCGGGCGGTAAGCATAAGTCGCGTCGTAAGGAGCGCGGCAACCGCAAGGCGGCCCGCGGTCAGGAGGCTGTGCACGGCAAGCGGGGGCACCACGAAACGGCTGATGAAGAACCTGCGGCTGGCGCTCCGGCTCTCACCGAACAGGCGGAGCCCGCCGAGTCTGCCCCGCGGCAGGAGCCGCGTGAACGCGCGCCGCTCCAAGACGAGTTCGTCACTGAACCGATAGGTGAAAACAGCGAAGCTCGCGCTGTAACAGCGGCAGCGGATACAGCCGCCGAACAAGTCGTCTTCGGTCAAGAAATCGAGCAAACCCCCGACAGCGACCACCCCGCACAGCGTGAAAGCGTCAAAAAGCGCGCTTCGCGCAAAACGGCCGCGAAGAAAGTGAAAAAAAGTACACCGCGCACGATCGAGGAAGTCCCTGAGATCGCGGCGCCGGCCGAGGCCGCTGCTCCGGCAGTCAACTCGGAAGAAGGACCTGAGGCCACCAGGAAGGTCACCCGTAAAACGGCGTCTCGCAGCCGTCGTCCGCGCAAAGCGGCGTCGACGGACAGCACGGAGTAAACAGCGGCACGGATTCGACGGTCGTCGCTACAAGCTACCGGCCGACAATGCAAGACAAGCAAGCCGGCCGGTCCCCCACTATCACCGTTCAGTAGGCCGGATAAGGCGCATACATGACGGGCGGAGGCGGTGCGTAGTAGTAAGGACGGGGCGCAACATACACCGGCTGCGTCGAATAGTAAGGCTGCGGCTGAGCGATCGTCTCGCCCTTCGAGGTCATGCACTGGGCGTAGGCGGTGTCATAGCGTGCCTGCAAGCCGGCCGCCGAGTACTGGGCGCCGTTCGCGCCGTTCGCGCCGCCGATCAGCAGACCGCTGCCCGCCCCGATCGCCGCACCCGCGCCGGCGTTGCCCGCCGCGGCGCCGAGCAGCGCGCCAACCGCCGCGCCGCCGAGCGTGCCGAGTGCCGCGCTGTTCACGCTGTTCGTGGTGGCTGCCTGCGCAGCGCCGGACGGATTCGTCGTTTGATTCGCGTAGTCGCGGCACTCGTAGTCGTTCTGCTGGAACTGGCTGAGCGGCTCGCCGCTGCGCGGCATCGCGGCTATGCTCGGGCCGCTCGGGGGCGCCACTGCGCAACCGCCTAACGCGAGCGCGATGACTGCGGCGGGAATCGCCAGGCTGATCGTTTTATTGCTGGAAATCATGGTGGTGCACTTCAGAGGATTGGAATTCAAACGTTAGGCTAATCGCGAAATTCCGTGGTTACGGCTTAGTTACAGAAAGTTTTTGCACGGCCGCCGAGCCTCGCCCCGGCTGCGCATCGTCGCGGCGTTGGGTAGGTTATATCGACAGGGACCGCCGCCCACACTAGTGTCAAACGGTCCCCGCCGCCCAAGCCAATCGACCGCGCGGAGGCCGCCTCAATCAACCGGTTCATTCTCGCCGCCGCAGCGGCTCGCATTGCCTGCGGCGCGCCCGCCCCCGCCAGCCCGGCGAAGTCGACGGGCGGCCGTCGAGGTCCACTTAGCGCCCCGCGAAACCGCGGTTACCAACTGTGACAAACTTCTTTCAGAAGCGATCCCTACCGTTCCAATCCGCCGCAGAAAAAGAAAAAGCCCTCGCGATGGAGGGCCTTCGTCTCTAGCTACCATCTTCAATCGCGACCGCAAGGATCACGACATCAGACGACGAGCTGCAACCGGAAATCTCAAGCGAAGTTCTTCGCTGCGAAGTCCCAGTTGACGATGTTCCAGTACGCTTCGACGAACTTCGGACGCGCATTGCGATAGTCGATGTAGTAAGCGTGCTCCCAAACGTCGATCGTCAGCAGCGCCTTGGCGTCGGTGGTGAGCGGCGTGGCGGCGTTGCTCGTCGACACGAGGTCGAGCGAACCATCGGCCTTCTTCACGAGCCATGCCCAGCCCGAGCCGAACGTGCCGACCGCGGTCTTCGCAAACTCTTCCTTGAACTTGTCGAACGAACCCCACTTCGCGTTGATCGCGTCAGCGAGCGCGCCGGTCGGTGCACCGCCACCTTGCGGCGAAAGGCTGTTCCAGAAGAACGTGTGATTCCACACCTGAGCCGAATTGTTGAAGATACCGCCCGACGACTTCTTGACGATCTCTTCCAGCGACAGGTTCTCGAACTCCGTGCCCTTGATCAGATTGTTCAGGTTGGTCACATAGGTCTGGTGATGCTTGCCATAGTGAAACTCGAGCGTCTCTTCCGACATGTGCGGAGCGAGCGCGTTTTTCGCAAACGGCAGCGGCGGGAGCGTATGTTCCATGGTGCTTTCCTTCTCTATATCTGTTGTGGGGAGTCTGCGGATGACGCTATCGAGCACTCGATTGTAGGCGAGTTGGAATAACCCCGCAAACGACCGGCCTTTATGTCCGGCATGTCGAACACGCCGTGCGCAAGGCCCTTCGGAAGGGCGCGCATGGCGCGTGCCCGGGTCGTCGGCAGGCAGGACATGACAGGAGATAGGCGCCACGCGCCCACCCGGCAAAACGTCAGAAGCCGTCAGTCAGACGTGCTTGCACGTCGGCGAGCGCGACGTCGGCCGAGCCTTCGGCGAGATGCATCGTCAAACGACGTCCGGGTTTCAGCGACGACGGCGTGCGAATCGCCCGACCGCTTTGCGCATCGAGCACGGCCGCATAGCCGCGCTCGAGCGTGCGCTGCGGACTCAGCACTTCGAGTCGCGCGCCGAGCATGTCGATGCGCGCGACCTGACGTTCATGCTGGCGCGACAGCGCTGCATTCAGGCGTTGCGCCAGCGTGTGGATGCGCGTGCGCTCGGCCGCGAGATCCGGCCGCCAGCGTTGCCAGCGCATCTGCAAGAGCGAGAATCGGGCTCGGGCGTCGCGCACCGGCCGCGCGCCCGCTGACGCGAGCCGCACGCGCAGTTGCTGCAAATGCGTGCGCTGCCGCGCGAGCCGCTCGGCTGGCGACACGAGCCGGCGCGTCAGCCAGTCGAGCTGCTGCGCGCGCCGCTCCATCATGCGGCCGAACCCGCGCGCGAGCGTCGCGTGCCGATGATCGAGTTCGCGCAGCAGCATGACGCGCTGCGGACTCACGAGTTCGGCGGCCCCGGTCGGCGTCGGCGCACGTACGTCGGCGGCGAAATCGGCAATCGTGAAATCGGTCTCGTGGCCGACGCCGCTCACCACGGGTATCACGCTTTCGGCAATCGCGCGCGCGAGCACTTCTTCGTTGAACGCCCACAGATCTTCGATCGAGCCGCCGCCGCGACACACGATCAGCACGTCGACCTCGCGGCGCGCGCCGGCCGTCTCGACCATCGCCGCCAGCTTCGCGCTGACACCCGCGCCCTGCACCGGCGCCGGATAAACGATCACCGGAATATGCGGCGCGCGGCGCGAGAGCGTCGTCAGCACGTCGCGCAATGCGGCCGCCTGCAACGACGTGACGATACCGATCGCGCGCGGATGCGTCGGCAGCGCGCGTTTGCGCTTGGCGGCGAACAACCCTTCGGCTTCGAGCTGCGCCTTCAACCGCAGAAACGCTTCATACAGACGCCCCTGACCGGTACGGCGCACCGCTTCGACATTCAGTTGCAATTCACCGCGCGGTTCGTACATCGTCACGAGGGCGCGCACTTCGATGCGATCGCCTTCGCGCGGCATGAATTCGGCGTACTGCGCGCGACCACGGAACATCACACAGCGCATCTGCGCCTGCGCGTCCTTGATCGAGAAATACCAGTGACCACTCGCGGCGCGCGTGAAGTTCGACACTTCGCCCGCAACCCAAACGAGCGGAAACGAGCGTTCGAGCATCGTGCCGATCGCGCGATTGAGCGCGGAGACGGGAACGACGACCTCACCGCCTGGTGTGGCCGCCGAAGCAAAAGGATTTTCGGGGTTCATGCGAGGAATAAATAGCGCTGGCCGGACAGACGATAGACCGAGCGACGAGCGGCGTCCAGCCGGAATCGCAGGATTGTTAAAAGTGTCCACATGGCGGGAACCGCCTGACGAATTCCGCCAGAACGCCCGCCAACGCCAATAGATTCCTGGCAGACCCTTGATTTATATGGCGTTTGCATCTCAATAGAGAGCGAGCACTTCGATCCAAAGCGCACGGAATGGCCCTCCCGGACGATCGGATGGCAGGTTCTCCACAAAGTTATCCACAGACTGTGGGCGACCGCACATAGCATGGACCGGCGTCCATCAAGCCCTGCGCGACTTGCCGGCCGGGACGCCCGCGCGCTAGAGTTGCGGGTTCGACGGCATGCCGATCGCGCGGTGCCCCGGGGAGCTTGCCGGCCTGAGGCCGATAAGCACGAGCCCTTTCGCCGCGCGGTTTGCACCTCATTTTTCGACCGTATTCGCATTCGATTGCCCGGAGAACCGCGTTGATGTTGACCCCGCGTAGTGCGCACGGCATGCAGTCCTTGCCCGCAACCCGCCCATGAGCGAACTCAGCGACCGTCTCGCAGCGCGCCTCGCGCGCGAATGGCAGCAACGCGGCCCGCTCGCCTGGGCGCTGACGCCGCTCGCCTGCGTGTTCGGCGCGGTCGCGGCCGCGCGCCGCGCCGCGTTTTCGCAAGGCTGGCTGAAGTCGGTGCGCGTCGGCGTGCCGGTGGTGGTGGTCGGCAACGTGACGGTGGGGGGCACCGGCAAGACGCCGACCGTCATAGCGCTCGTCGAAGCGTTGCGCACCGCGGGCTTCACGCCTGGCATCGTGTCGCGCGGCTACGGCGCGCGCGTGAGCACGCCGACCCAGGTCACGCCCGGTTCGTCGGCGCGCGTCGGCGGAGATGAGCCGTTGCTGATCGCGCGCCGCACCGGCGCACCCGTATGGGTCTGTCCGGATCGCGTCGCCGCCGCGCAGGCGCTCTGCGCCGCCCATCGCGACGTCGACGTGATCGTCAGCGACGACGGCTTGCAGCACTATCGCCTCGCGCGCGACGTCGAACTCGTCGTGTTCGATCACCGGCTCGGCGGCAACGGCTTCCTGCTGCCGGCCGGGCCACTGCGCGAGCCGTTGTCGCGCCGCCGGGACGCGACGCTGATCAATGATCCGTACGCGCGCACCCTGCCCGCGTGGCCGAACACGTTCGCACTGCAGCTCGCGCCCGCCGACGCGTGGCATCTCGACAATCCCGCGCTGCGCCGCCCGCTCGCGCAATTCGCCGGTCAACGCGTACTGGCCGCGGCCGGCATCGGCGCGCCGGAACGCTTTTTCGCGACAGTGCGCGCGGCCGGCATCACGCCCACGACGCGCGCACTGCCCGACCACTACGCGTTCGAGCGCAATCCGTTCACCGACGTCGACGCCGACGCGATCCTGATTACCGAAAAGGATGCGGTAAAATTGGGGGCCTGGCACGACGCGCGCATCTGGGTAGTCCCGGTCGAAGCCGCGCTTGATCACCGCCTCACTGCATTAGTTGTGGAGAAAGTCCGTGGACGCTCGCCTGCTTGAAATCCTCGTTTGCCCGATCTGCAAGGGCCCGCTCAGCTACGACCGCGCCGCGCAGGAACTGATCTGCAACGCGGACAAGCTCGCCTATCCGATCCGCGACGGCATTCCCGTGATGCTCGTCGATGAAGCGCGGCAGACCGTCGAAGGCACGCCGGTCGATCTGAATCCCGGCTCGGTCGCCTGACCCGGCGCGGCGCTGCACCGCGGCGCCGTGACGTCTCGCTCGCTCGCGGGTCACCGGGCAAAGCTTCGTTAACGCCAATGCCCGCCCGTATGTGCTCCACGATCGATCCGTAGCCGTTTCTGCCGCTCCGGCTTATGTCCGACTCTGCGTGCGCATCGCGCGCGCAGCCCCTTCCTCCGGCCTGATTGCCGCCCGTTCCCGATCCGATGATCCACACCACCCCTCATCCGTTTATCGCTGTCGTGCCGGCCCGTCTGGCGTCGACGCGTCTGCCCAACAAGCCGCTCGCGGACATCGGCGGCAAACCGATGGTCGTGCGCGTCGCGGAGCGCGCGCGCGAATCGGGCGCGCAGCAGGTGCTGGTCGCGTCGGACGCGCAGGAAGTGCTCGACGCGGCGCACGACCACGGCTTCGACGCAGTACTCACGCGCGCCGACCATCCGTCGGGCACCGACCGCCTCGCGGAAGTGGCGACGCGCTTCGGCTGGAGCGACGACACGATCATCGTCAACGTGCAGGGCGACGAGCCGCTGATCGACCCGGCGCTGGTGCGCGGCGTCGCCGCGCATCTGGCAACGACGGACGACTGCGCGATCGCGACGGCCGCCCATCCGATCACCGATCCCGCCGAAATTTTCAATCCGAACGTCGTCAAGGTCGTGCCCGATGCGCGCGGCGTCGCCCTGTATTTCTCGCGCGCGCCGATCCCGTGGGCGCGCGACGCATGGCAGCCGCACTGGCCCAACGTCGCGTCGATGCCGGCGCCGCCCGCGCCCGCCGCCGTATACCGGCACATTGGCCTGTACGCGTACCGCGCGAAATTTCTGCGCACGTACCCGAGCCTCGCGATCTCGCCGATCGAGCAGGTCGAAGCGCTCGAACAGCTGCGCGCGATGTGGCATGGCGAGCGCATCGCGGTACTGGTCACGCATGAGGTGCCGTTGCCGGGCGTCGATACCCCCGCCGATCTCGCGCGCGTACGGGCTTTATTCGGGTCTTGAGCGCGGGAAGCCGTGGCATAATCGAACGGTTATGCGCACCTCCCAGCGTAGGCGACACTCGGGTTATCCCGGTCGCGCTGTGCGGATCTTGCAGCGCCGTCGTCCCGACGTGCAGCGCGAGCTAGCCAACGGTAGCCGATGCGGAACCTGCGAGAATCGCCGGGAAGCCTGCTGCGCAAACAAAGAATTCACATAGATCTGGAGATATCCATGCGTTTGATCCTGTTGGGTGCACCGGGTGCTGGCAAAGGCACTCAGGCCAACTTCATCAAGGAAAAGTTCGGCATCCCGCAAATTTCGACCGGCGACATGCTGCGCGCGGCCGTCAAGGCTGGTACGCCGCTCGGCCTCGAAGCAAAGCGCTTCATGGATGCCGGCGAGCTCGTCACGGATGAGCTGATCATCAACCTCGTGAAGGAACGTCTGCAACAGCCGGACTGCGCGAACGGCTACCTGTTCGACGGCTTCCCGCGCACGATTCCGCAAGCCGAAGCAATGAAGCAGGCCGGTGTCGCGATCGACTACGTGCTCGAGATCGACGTGCCGTTCGACGAGATCATCGTGCGCATGAGCGGCCGCCGCTCGCACCCTGCGTCGGGCCGCACGTATCACGTGACGTTCAACCCGCCGAAGGTCGAGGGCATCGACGACGTGACGGGCGAGCCGCTGATCCAGCGCGACGACGACAAGGAAGAAACGGTCAAGAAGCGTCTGGAAGTGTACGAATCGCAAACCAAGCCGCTGATCGAGTACTACAACAGCTGGGCGAAGAACGGCGATGCGTCGAGCTCGGTGAAAGCGCCCCAATATCGCCGCATTTCGGGCCTCGGCAGCGTCGATGAAATTCGCGCCCGTGCGTTCGACGCGCTGAAGTAAGCTGGATTGATCTAAAATTTCCGCTGTTTGCGTTCGACCGAAACCCGCCCACATTGGGCGGGTTTTTTATTGGCTCAGCGCGCTAACCGCAACGGCAAGCGCTGTGCACGGAACGTCCAGCAGAACCGGTTGGTCTTGCATAGCGCTCGCATGTCCGCCGCCTCCGTCGCTTTCCGCAGCGCAGCACAGCCGCTACAATCGATCGTCGAAAAACGCTTCGATCCAGAATGCACTGAACAACCGTAGCGAAGGAGAAGACATGGAAATTCGTGACAACGTGTTCCTGATCACCGGCGGTGCATCAGGGCTCGGCGCTGCCACCGCGCGCCTGCTGGTCGAGCACGGCGGCAAGGTCGTGCTCGCCGACCTGAATCTGGACGCAGGCGAGGCGCTCGCCAAGGAACTCGGCGGCGTATTCGTCAAATGCGACGTGAGCCGCGAAGAGGACGCGCAACGAGCCGTCGAAGCCGCGACGAAGCTCGGCACGCTGCGCGGACTCGTCAACTGCGCGGGCGTCGCGCCGGCCGCGAAGACCGTCGGCAAGGATGGCCCTCATTCGCTCGATCTGTTCACGCGCACGATCTCGATCAACTTGATCGGCACGTTCAACATGATCCGGCTCGCCGCCGTGCAGATGTCGAAGAACGAGCCGAACGTCAGTGGCGAACGCGGCGTGATCATCAACACCGCATCGGTCGCCGCGTTCGACGGCCAGATCGGCCAGGCGGCCTACTCCGCGTCGAAAGGCGGCGTGGTCGGCATGACGCTGCCGATCGCGCGCGACCTGTCGCGCAACGCGATCCGCGTGATGACGATCGCTCCCGGCATCTTCGAAACGCCGATGCTGCTCGGCATGCCGCAGGAAGTGCAGGACGCACTCGGCGCGATGGTGCCGTTCCCCCCGCGCCTCGGCAAACCGGCCGAATACGCGATGCTCGCCAAGCAGATCTTCGACAATCCGATGCTGAACGGCGAGGTGATCCGGCTGGACGGCGCGATCCGTATGCAGCCGAAGTGAGGCGCGTGGCGATAAAAAAACGCCTGTACATGTGCGACATGTGCAGGCGTTTGCTTTTTATGCAGCGCGAAAGCGCGGCGCTATTCGCCGCCGTCGTGCCGCGTGCGCTGCCGCAATTCATGCAGTTGCGATTCGACCACGGTGGCATCTTCCGCATCGGGGCGATCCCCAAGGTAGCTTTCGAGGTCCTCGAGCGCGGGCCGCAGATAATCGAGCCGCGCATACGCGAAACCGCGATCACGCACTTCCTCGATATTGTCCGGCAGCAGAATGACGAGCCGCTGCTGCACGGCGAGCAGACGTTGCCAACGCTCGGTTTGCAGATAGATCGCCTTCAGGTTGCGCAGCATCCGCGCGACGATCTCGCGACGCGTGGCCGGTTGCAGCAGCATGCGCAACGCGCGGCCGACCGAATCGCCAGCCGACGCGACGTACGGTTCGAGCATCTCGACCATCTGCGCTTCGGACAGCGAATGACCGGTGGTCGGATCGAGCATCACGTCGCCGTCGGGCGTCGTCACGCGCAGCAGGAAGTGGCCCGGAAACGACACCCCGCGCACCGGAACGCCGAATTGCTCGGCCATCTCCAGATAGAGCACCGCGAGTGAAATCGGAATCCCGCGGCGACGTTTGAGTACGACGTTCAGATGACTGTTGTCGGGGTCGTAGTAATCGTTCAGATTGCTCGCGAAACCGAGTTCACGGAAAAAGAACCGATTGAGGATGCCAACCTTCTGACGGATGTCGGCATCGTCTGGCATGCGGCGGCGCAGCCGCAGCACCAGCTCGTCGATCTCGGCGAGCACCGACTGCAGATCGAGGTCGGGATAGGCGTCCTGCGCGAGCGAGAGCGCCGTCTCGGTCAGCGGCAGGCTCTCGTCTTCGGCGACGAGCGTACTGAAATAATCGAGAACCCGCGACATGGTGATCACTTCACTCGCCTTTTGAAATACGCGTACTTGAAGCCCATCAGCCAAAGCATACCGAAATATAGCGCGGCGAACAGTACGAGACACGCACCGAGCAACACCATGCGGCTAACCGGCTGGGTATGCATGCCGACCCAGTCGAAGCTGATTGCAAGCCAGCGCATCACGCCGGCGAGCACTAAGCACGCACCGAGCAACTGCACGAAAAACTTGAGCCAGCCGCTCGACGGCGTATAAATGCCGCGTTTGCGCAGACCGATGAACAGAAGCAACGCATTCACGCAAGCGCCGAGCCCGACGCTCAGCGTGAGGCCCGCGTGCGCGAACACCGGCACGAACGCGTAGTTGCACAGCTGCGTGACGACCAGCACGCCGATGCCGATCTTCACCGGCGTCTTGATGTCCTGCTTCGCGTAGAAGCCCGGCGCAAGGATCTTGATCAGGATCAGGCCGATCAGGCCAACGCCGTACGCGGCGAGCGCGCGGCTCACCATCACGACCGCGGTGCCGTCGAACTTGCCGTAGTTGAACAGCACCGCCGTCAGCGGCTGGGCGAAAAAGAACAGCGCGATCGCGCTTGGTGCGGCGAGCAGGAACGTGACGCGCAGTCCCCAGTCGAGCAGCGACGAATACTCGTGCGAATCGGCATCGACATGCGCCTTCGACAGGCTCGGAAGCAGGATCGTGCCCAGCGCGACGCCGAGCAGCGCAGTCGGAAACTCCATCAGCCGGTCGGCGTAGTTGATCCACGACACCGCGCCGGGGCCGATGTGCGATGCAATGTTGGTGTTGATGATCAGGCTGATCTGCGCGACCGAGACCGCAAACATCGCCGGCACCATCTTCGCGAGGACCCGCTTTACGCCGCGATGCGCGAGCGCGTGCAGCGGGTTCAGGCCGATGCGCGGCACCATGTCGATCTTCTTGAGGCCCGGCAGCTGCACCGCGAATTGCAGCACGCCGCCGATGATCACCGCCCACGCGAGCGCATAGACCGGCGTTTGCAGGCGCGGCGCGAGAAACAGCGCAGAGACGATGAACGAAACGTTCAACAGCACGGGCGCGAATGCGGGCAACGAAAAGTTCCGGTACGTATTCAGCACGCCCGACGCCAGCGACGTCAGCGAAATGAAAATGATGTACGGGAACATGATGCGCGTCATCGTGACCGCGAGCTGGTATGCGTGGCCCTCGCGCGCAAGGCCCGACGCGACGACGAACACGACGCCCGACGCGCCGACCACGCCGATCACCGACAGCACGGCGAGCGCCCACGCGAGCACGGTCGAGGTCGCGTCGACGAGCGCCTTGGTGGCGTCGTGGCCTTGCTGGTTCTTGAACTCGGCGAGGATCGGCACGAAGGCCTGCGAGAACGCGCCTTCGGCGGAAATGCGGCGCAGCAGGTTCGGAATGCGAAAGGCGACGTAGAAAGCGTCGGTGTATTGACTGGCGCCGAACGCACGGGCGATCAGCGTTTCACGGGCCAGTCCGGTCACGCGCGACAGCAGCGTGAAGCCGCTGACCGTCAGCAGGGCTCGGAATAGATTCATGGGGCGCTTATTATACGGGTCCCGCTAATGCGGGCGACGAGCCGGAACGCGATTCGGACCGATTTGCTGCGCGGACGTTCGCCGCAATCGGCTGAAAAGTGCGATTTTTGTCTTTTCAGCGGCTTTCCGTGCTGTGCCAGCACGTCAGCGTCATCATGACGCCGCTCCCCTTACTGTGACGCGGTCGCGCGTTTCCCGTTGTCACGTGCCTGATTTTGTTGCTATAATCGTCGGTTTCGAAGCTTGCTCAGTTTTCGCACGGTCTTCGGACGGGATTCTCAGGTTGGCGCAGCGCCGCCTGTCAATACATCCGAAGCCTTGAAACACGGGCCCGCCTTCGCGTAGTTCGATCGATTTTTTCGACACTTTTGCGCCCTTGGGCAATCGCTTCCAAGGGTTCGGATCGAGAAGCAGCACCTCGCCTCATCGTTGAAGGCCGGGTACTGGAAACAGGAACAGGATAAGGAACCGTCATGGCTAACTCCGCACAAGCACGCAAGCGCGCCCGCCAGGCCGCGAAGGCAAACTCGCACAACTCGGCACTGCGCTCGAAGTTCCGCACGGCTATCAAGGCTGTCCGCAAGGCAATCGACGCAGGCGACCAAGCCAAGGCCGCCGAAATCTTCAAGGCATCGTCGAAGACCATCGACATCATCGCCGACAAGAACATCATTCACAAGAACAAGGCAGCTCGCCACAAGAGCCGCCTCGCTGCAGCCATCAAGGGTCTGCAAGCGCCCGCAGCGCAGTAATTCCGGTCGGCCCGCTTCGGTGGGCTACCTCCTGTTTCCGCTGCACAAGAAGCCCGCTTTGGCGGGCTTTTTTGTTTTGGCTTGGTGACCAGCCACAAAAAAACCCGCTGCTTGCGGGTTTTTGTTTTTGCTTTTGCCGATCCGGCCAGCTTGCGTCAGATCGCATGCCGTTTGGCTTCCGGCGCAGGCGCATGCTCGAGTTCCAGTTCGCACGCCTCGGTGACGAGGAGGTCGTTGTCTTTCGCGAAGTTCAGAACGAAATCGAAGGCCATTGGCTCGATGTCGCGCAGCCGCGAATCGAGAATCACGCATTTGAGATCGCCGATCATGGTTGGCCGCACGTACAGCGAGTACTGCATATAGGCGTTCGGCCCCTTCCTCACGCCGGGCCCGAACGACGACATGACGCCCGCGAGCCGCTCCGACCAGTCGCTCGGCCGAAATCTTTTCCCGGTCGACGTAATGCCCTGAATGAAATATTCGATTGGAGCTGCTTCGGCCATGTAGAAATACCTGTGTGACTGCCCAGCGGACTGACGACCAACCGGCGACACCGATTGCACGCTCGAATTCACTGCAAGCGGCATGCACGGCGAGCGCTTGCAGCCACCTGCGACGTGCGTGGGACCTGGCGCTAACGCAACAATGACGAGCCGCACCACGAGAACCGCTGCGGCGAACCGGCTGAACCGCTCTGGCGCCTGTCATGACGGCCACGCCATGCGGACTTTCCGCGCCGCGCCAGCCGCGTTTCTTGATGCGAAACGCCGGCCTGCTGGGCTATGGGATAACCCTTAAATTATAGCGCAGCGGGCCCTTTTCCGCAGCGCACACAAGTGCCCTCCGATGACCTCGCGCAGCCCGACACAATGCCTTCCACTAGCTTTCTAATCGCTTTCACAGCCTTCCAGCTGACTCGTCAAACAGGGCGAAATCCTTTATGCTGGATTGAGTTACCACCAAACCGACGGCGGCGCAGTCCGGCAACCCTGCCGGGTGAGACCGCCGTATTTGTTTCATGACCGCCAAGAAAATTCGCCACTACCTGCAGTTCAAGGACTTCTCGCTGGAAGACTACGAGTACGTGCTGGAACGCGCGCGCATCCTGAAACGCAAATTCAAGAACTACGAGACCTATCACCCGCTGCATGACCGCACGCTGGCGATGATCTTCGAAAAGAATTCGACGCGCACGCGCCTGTCGTTCGAAGCCGGCATCTTCCAGTTGGGCGGCCACGCGGTGTTCATGAGCACGCGCGACACGCAGCTCGGCCGCGGCGAGCCGATCGAAGATGCCGCCCAGGTCATCTCGCGCATGGTGGACATCATCATGATCCGCACGTTCGGCCAGGACATCATCCAGCGCTTCGCCGAAAATTCGCGCGTGCCGGTGATCAACGGGCTCACGAACGAGTATCACCCGTGCCAGGTGCTCGCGGACATCTTCACGTACTTCGAACATCGCGGTCCGATCCGCGACAAGACGGTCGCGTGGGTCGGCGACGCAAACAACATGCTGTACACATGGATCGAAGCCGCGCAGATCCTCGGCTTCAAGCTGCGCCTGTCCACGCCGCCCGGCTACAAGCTCGACCGCGCGCTCGTCGCGGCGGAAAGCGCGCCGTTCTACGAGGAGTTCGACGACCCGAACGAAGCCTGCGCGGGCGCCGATCTCGTCACCACCGACGTGTGGACCAGCATGGGCTTCGAGGCCGAGAACGAAGCGCGCAAGAAGGCCTTCGCCGACTGGTGCGTGGACGCCGACATGATGGCGCGCGCGAATCCCGACGCGCTCTTCATGCACTGCCTGCCCGCCCATCGCGGCGAGGAGGTCAGCGCGGAAGTGATCGACGGACCGCAGAGCGTCGTGTGGGATGAAGCGGAAAACCGTCTGCACGTGCAGAAGGCGTTGATGGAATACCTGCTGCTCGGCAAGCTCAATCACTGAGCGGGCCGCTGACCAGGCACTCGCCGGGACTACGGTACAAAAAAAGGCGCCGGGAGGAAACTCCCGGCGCCTTTTTGCATTCGTCGGTGGTGAAACTCAGCGCCGCACGTCAGCGCGCATAGAGCGCACTTCCGCTCACAGGCAAACCGGCTCCGCCTCCAGCTCCACGCCAAATTGCTCGAACACTTCGTGCTGGATCGCCCGCGCCAGCGCCAGCACTTCCGTGCCGCTCGCGCCACCGCGATTCACCAGCACCAGCGCCTGGCGTTCATGCACGGCGGCCGCGCCCATCGCGCGGCCCTTCCAGCCGCATCGGTCGATCAGCCAGCCGGCCGCCAGCTTGACCCGGCCATCCGCTTGTGCGTACGACACGATTTCCGGCTCGCGGCGCTTCAGCGCCTCGAACTGCGCGGCCTCGATCACCGGATTTTTGAAGAAGCTCCCCGCATTGCCCAGTTCGAGCGGATCGGGCAGCTTCGCGCGCCGCACGGCGACGACCGCATCGAAAATGGCCTGCGCGGTCGGCTGCAGGGCCGCACCATCGGCTTCCAGTTGGCTTGCCGCGGGACCGCGTGCCGCCAGCTCACGGGCGAGATCCGCGTAGCCCGCGCGCGGCTGCCACGCCTTCGGCAAACGGAACGTGACCGACGTGATCACGAAGCGCTCGCGCCCTTCCCGCTTGAAGAAGCTGTCACGATAGCCGAACCGGCATGCATCGGCGCCGAGTTCGACGGCGTTGCCGGTCGCGAGCTCGATCGCCCTCAGCGATGCGAAGCGTTCGCAGATTTCGAGCCCGTACGCGCCGATGTTCTGGATCGGCGCCGCGCCGACCGTGCCCGGTATCAGCGCGAGATTCTCGAGGCCGGGCATGCCCTGCGCCAACGTCCACGCGACGAACTCGTGCCACGGCTCGCCGCCGGCCGCCTCGACATACCACGCATGCTGATCCTCGCGCACCACGCGGCGGCCGCGCAGCGCCACCAGCAGCACGAGCCCGGCGAAGTCGCCGGTCAGCACGACGTTGCTGCCGCCACCGAGCACGAGGCACGGCAGGCCCGCGACGCGCGGATCGCGCACCGCAGCGGGTAATTGCTCCTCACGCTCGATCAGGCACGCGAACTGCGCGCGCACGTCGAAGCCGAACGTGTTGTGGGCCTTCAGCGAATAGCCGGCCATGAGAGACGCGACGACGGGAGCGGCAAGAGCGGATTGGGGCATCGGAATGGCAACAGGGCAACAACGGGAAGCAACAGCAAACAACGAAAAACGACCAATACCGCGCCTGACTACACGAGCAGCGCCGCGCGGCGGCCTTGGGCAAAAGAGAGCGGCGTCGGTAAAATGACGTCCGGTCCGTGATTATAGCGAGTGCCTCGCGCGCAGCCGTCCGGCCGCGTCGCGCACTGCCGCACTATTGGGAGAAAGCAATGCCATCGTTTGACGTCGTCTGCGAAGCGAACATGATCGAAGTCAAGAACGCGATCGAGCAGTCCAACAAGGAAATTTCGACGCGTTTCGACTTCAAGGGGTCCGACGCGCGCGTCGAGCACAAGGAAAACGAAATCACCGCGTACGCCGACGACGACTTCAAGCTCGGCCAGGTGAAGGACGTGCTGCTGTCGAAAATGGCCAAGCGCAACGTCGACGTGCGCTTCCTCGACTACGGCAAGATCGAGAAGATCGGCGGCGACAAGGTCAAGCAGGTCATCAAGATCAAGAAGGGCGTGTCGGGCGATCTGTCGAAGAAAATCGTGCGCCTGGTGAAGGACAGCAAGATCAAGGTTCAGGCGAGCATTCAGGGCGACGCGGTGCGCATCACGGGTGCGAAGCGCGACGATCTGCAAAGCGTGATCGCGATGCTGCGCAAGGACGTGACCGACACGCCCCTCGACTTCAACAACTTCCGCGACTAAGCAGTACGGCGCGCGAGGCTTGCAGCGCAACGCGCTGCGCCGCGCCCAAAGTCTTCGAGCCGCTTCGCCTCAGGCCGGGCGATGCGGCTCTGCCCACTTCAAAGATCGTTGCCGGCCGCCGGACTCGCGGCCTTCTTCTTGTCGCCGATACGGCTCTCCTGCCCCTTCATCAGCTTCGCGATATTGCCGCGATGTCGCCACACGAGCAGCAGGCTCATCACCAGAACCGCGAGCGCAACGATGCGCGGCCCGAACAGAAACACGTAGAAAAGCGGCGCGAACAGCGCCGAGCACAGCGCCGCCAGCGACGAATAGCGCGTGAAGAACGCGACGATGATCCAGGTCAGCAAGGTCGCGACGCCGAGCGTCGGGTTGATCGCGAGCAGCACGCCCGCAGCGGTCGCGACACCCTTGCCGCCCTTGAAGCGGAAGAAGACCGGATACAGGTGACCGAGAAACACCGCGAGCGACGCAATCGCGATCGAGCGCTCGTCGAGCCCGTAGCGTGCACCGAATTGCACGACCAGCCACACCGGCAGCCAGCCCTTGAAGGCGTCGCCGATCAGCGTCAGAATCGCGGCCTTCTTGCTGCCGCTGCGCAGCACATTGGTGGCGCCCGGGTTGCCCGAGCCGTACGAGCGCGGGTCGTCGAGACCCATCGCGGCGCTCACGATCACGGCAAACGACAACGAACCGATCAGATAGGCAACGACAGCGACGATCAGGTTTTGCATCTAGGACTCTTATAAGGATCGCGGTCTGACATTCGATACCCCAACCGCAACAGGGTACGCCCGTCGAAACGAGGCGGCGCACATTTTACCGAAGGCGTCCGCGCGAAAAACATTCAGGCAAACGTCAACTCGCCCGTCGGCGTCAGTCCACGCTCGCGCACTGCACCGGCTTCGCCGCGAGCAGATCCGAGAGCACTTTCGGCTCGATGCTGACGAGAAAACCGCGCCGCCCTCCGTTCAACCAGATTTTGTCCATCTCGAGAATGGTCGACTCGACATACACCGGCATCTGCTTGCGCGTGCCGAACGGCGAGGTGCCGCCGATCAGATAACCCGAATGCCGGTTCGCGACTTCGGGCTTGCACGGCTCGACGCGCTTCGCGCCGATCTGCCGCGCGAGGTTCTTGGTGCTGACGGTGCGATCGCCATGCATCAGCACGATCAACGGCTTCGCGTGCTCGTCTTCCATCACCAGCGTCTTCACGACATGATGCTCGTCGACGCCGAGCTGGCGCGCCGATTCCGCGGTACCGCCATGCTCGACGTAGTCGTAAGGATGTTCGCCGAACGTGACGCCGTGACGGCGCAGCAGTTGCGTGGCGGGGGTTTCGGACACGTGTCTGGATTTGCTCATCGGCGCATTGTAATGGCGAGATTGCACAACGGCTATTTGCCGAACCGGCAATTGTGCGGGTTCGACGCTTGTGGCACGATCGTTCGAAATTATGCCGGCAGGGTGCGAAATAGTACGCGCAGAGCTACGAATTTAGTCTTGCAACCAATTGCACGGGACCAGAGGAGGCAGCGTTGAACCAGGCTTCATCCATCCGTTCCACGATCGACATCCCTGCGCTGCTCGCCGCCCTACCCGCGCGCATCAGCGACATTCCGGCGCTCGCCGCCGCACGCGATCCGCGGCATGTCGCGCTGATCGAAGATGCGCGCCGCCTGACCAACGAGCAACTGCTAGAGGCCGTCGATGCCGCCGCCGCGCTGCTGCGCGAATGGGGCGTGCGCGGCGGCGATCGCGTGATAATCGTCGCGGAGAACAGCATCGCGCAGGTCGTGCTGCTGTTCGCGACCGCCAGGCTCGACGCGTGGGCGCTGGTATCGAACGCGCGCCTGTCGGCCGCCGAACTCGATTCGATCCGCGCGCATGCACAACCGCGCGTCGTCGCGTATGCGGTCGAAAGCTCGCCCGACGCGCGCCAGCAGGCTGAGCGTCATCGAGCGACACCGGCACCTGCGCTGTCGCCGGACATCGGCGCATGGTCATACGCGTTGGACGGCAGCGTGCAGGCCGAAGCGGTCGAAGCCGCCAGCGACCACCAATGCGCGGCGCTGATCTACACGACCGGCACCACCGGCGCACCGAAGGGCGTGATGCTGTCGCATCGCAATCTGCTGTACATCGCGGCCGTGTCGAGCCGGCTGCGCCAGGTCGGACCTGAAGACGTCGTCTATGCGGTGCTGCCGATCTCGCATGTGTACGGCTTCGCATCGGTATGCCTCGGCAGCCTGCATGCGGGCGCGACGTTGCGGCTCGCGCCGCGCTTCGTGCCGGAAGCGGTGCGCCGCGCCCTCGCCGACGAGCACGTGTCGATCTTCCAGGGCGTGCCGGCGATGCACGCGAAGCTGCTCGAACATCTGCACACGCACGGCCACGCATGGTCCGCGCCGCAACTGCGCTTCGCGTACTCGGGCGGCTCGCCGCTCGACGCCGCGTTGAAGTCGCAGGCAGAAACCGTGTACGGTCTGCCGCTGCACAACGGCTACGGCATGACCGAAAGCAGCCCGACCGTGTCACAGACGATGGTCGACGCACCGCGCGCCGATTGCTCGGTCGGCGAAGTCATTCCGGGCGTCGAAGTGAAGTTCGTCGGACTCGACGGAGTCGAAGCCGCGCCGGGCGAGATCGGCGAGCTGTGGGTGCGCGGCCCGAACGTGATGCTCGGCTACTACCGCAACCCCGAGCAGACCCGCGCGACCGTCACCGAGAATGGCTGGCTGAAGACCGGCGACCTCGCGCGCCGGGACGCGGACGGTGCATTGCATATCGTCGGGCGCAGCAAGGAACTGATCATCCGCTCGGGCTTCAACGTGTATCCGGCCGAGGTCGAGCACGTGCTGAACGCGCATCCGCAGGTCGTGCAGTCGGCGGTGATCGGGCGCGCGGTCGAGGGCAACGAGGAGGTGATCGCGTTCGTCGAGCTGATTGCCGGCGCGACAGTCGCGCCCGCGGAGTTGATCGCGTGGTGCGGCGAGCGGCTCGCGCCGTATAAGCGGCCGGCCGAGGCGAAGGTGCTCGCGTCGCTGCCGGCCGCATCGACCGGCAAGATTCTCAAGCACCGGTTGCGCGAGTTGGTGTGAAGCGAGCGCAGGCCCGCGCGCTTCGCACCGTGCTCAGCCGCGCGGATGATGCTGCGCGTGCAGCGATTTCAGACGTTCTCGCGCGACGTGCGTGTAGATCTGCGTCGTCGAGATATCGGTGTGGCCGAGCAGCAATTGCACGACCCGCAGATCGGCACCGTGATTGAGCAGATGCGTCGCGAACGCATGCCGCAACGTATGCGGCGACAACGGCGCATGCACACCCGCCGCCTGCGCGTGTCGCTTGATGATGTTCCAGAACTGCTGGCGCGTCATGCCTTCGGCGCGTGCCGTCACGAATAGCGCGTCGGCCGCGCGCGGGCCGAGCAGCGCCGGGCGCGCCTCGCGAAGATAGCGCTCGATCCACGCGTGCGCCTCTTCGCCGAACGGCACCAACCGCTCCTTCGAGCCCTTGCCGGTGACGCGCACGACGCCTTCGTTGAGTCCCACCTCGACGGTCTTCAGCGTGACCAGTTCGGTCACGCGCAAGCCGCTCGCGTACATCAGTTCGAGCATCGTGCGATCGCGCAAGCCGAGCGGCGTGCCGAGGTCGGGCGCGCCGAGCAGCGCTTCGACCTGCGCTTCGCTCAAGGTCGACGGAAAACGCGGCGGCTGCTTCGCCGAGCGGATGCGCAACGTGGGATCGGCGGCCGCGCGATGCTCGCGCACCGCCCACGCGTAATAGCGGCGAAACACCGACAGCCGGCGGTTCGCCGAGGTCGCCTTGTCCTTTTGCCGCGCCGCGCTGTAGGCGCTCAGGTCGGCTTCGCTCGCGGTGTCGAGTGACGCATTGCGCGTGTGCGCGAGCCATTCGCAGAATAGACGCAAGTCGCGGCGATACGCGTCGAGCGTGTTGCGCGACAGGCCGTGTTCGAGCCACAGCGCGTCGCAAAAAGCGTCGATCGATGCGGCGCTGGTCAGCGGCAGCGGCGATACGGCGGCTGTGTCTTCGACGTGTTCAGCGGTATCGGGGGTCGTGCTCATACGTACGGCACACCTTCATGCGCGAGCAGCCAGCGCTTCACGTCGCGAAAGAAGCCATCGCCGCCATCGTGCGCGAAGCCGCCGATGCCGCTCGCACTCACCACGCGGTGACACGGAATCACGATCGGAAAGAAATTCGCGCCGCACGCCTGGCCGACCGCGCGCGGCACGCTGCCGAGCTGCTTCGCGAGTTGTCCGTAAGTCAGCACGACACCGGGCGGGATGTCGCAGATCGCCTGCCACACGCGCCGCTGGAACGCGGTGCCGCACACGGCGAGCGGCAGCTCGAACTTCGCGGACGCGCTCTCGAAGTAACGCTCGATCTGCTCGGCCGCCTCGCGTGCGAGCGGCGTCTCGGGCGCGACATTGCGCGTCGAGTCGGGCAGATAGACGATCTCGCGCACCGCCTCGCCTTCGAGCCGGATGCCGACCTTGCCGAACGGCGCATCGATCACTGCGTTGAACATGATTGCCTGCTCCTCTAGCGTGCCGGATTGCCGGCACCGAATTGCCACGACTTTACGCCGCTTCCAGCGCCCACTCCACATGCTCGCGCACGAGCGCCGACGGATCGTCGGCTCGCTGCTTTAACGCCCGCACGATCGCGTCGCGCGCATCGGCGTCGAGAGCTCCGGGCGCGGCGCGCAACGCGTTGCCCATGCCGACCGCGAGATTGCGCAGCCAGCACTCGTAGCCGATGCGGCGAATCGCGCTGCCCTGCATGCGCGTATCGAACTCCTGCGCGCTCCACGCGAACAGTTCGACCAGCGACGCGCGATCGAGCCCGTGCCGCACATCGAAATCGGCGACCGGTGCGGCCTGCGCGAACTTGTTCCACGGACACACGAGCTGGCAATCATCACAGCCATACACCCGATTGCCGATCAGCGGCCGCAGCTCGAGCGGAATGCTGCCCTTCAGCTCGATCGTCAGATACGAGATGCAGCGCCGCGCGTCGACCTTATACGGCGCGACGATCGCGCCGGTCGGACAGGCGCCGATGCAGCGCGCGCAGCTGCCGCAATGCGAGCCCGGCGTTTCGGGCGCGACCTCGGGCGAGATTTCGGCGTCGGTCGGCAGCGGGATGTCGACATAGATCTCGCCGAGGAAAAACAGCGAGCCGGCGTCGCGCTGCAAAAGCAAGGTGTGCTTGCCGCGCCAGCCGATGCCGGCCTTCTGCGCGAGTTCGACTTCGAGCACTGGCGCCGAATCGGTGAACACGCGATAGCCGAACGGCCCGGTCGCCGCTTCGATCCGGTCGGCGAGTTGTTGCAGGCGCTGACGCATCACCTTGTGATAGTCGCGGCCGCGCGCATAGATCGATACGACCGCCGTCGATGGGTCCGCGAGCCTCGCATGCTCGGCCGCGCGCCAGTCGCGCGCGCGGGGTGTCGCGCGTGAGACAGGTGGCGTTGCGTCTTGCGGCATGCTTTCAGGGGCGGCTTCATGCGCCCCTTCATACGCACCCTTGGCCACCTCACCTTCCAGCGTCCGCGCAGGCAAATAGGCGATGCGCACGGTGATCACGCGTCGCGTGCCGGCCACAAGCTCGGCGGGCCTCGCGCGTTTCATGCCGTGTTTGGCCATATAATCCATCTCGCCGTGGCAACCCGCTTCGAGCCATGCTGCAAGCGGCGCTTCGGCGGCCGACAGATCGGTATCGCTAATGCCGATCGCCCCGAAACCGAGTTCACGGCCCCACGTCTTGATGTCGAGCGCGAGCGCACGAAGCGCCGCCTCATCGAAACGGGACGTTGCATCAGAAGCTCGCACGGCATCATCGGCCGATGCGGGCGTGCAGGAAACAGGGGACTTCGGACTTCGGTTCATCACGTCATTTTACGAGAATGCCCGTCAATCCCGATCACGCGACCCTACCGTCCGCCCCGGTGCTGCTCGAACGCTCTTTCGCGCTCGCGGACGAAGCCGCGACGCAGACGTTCGGCGCGCGCTTCGCACAGGCGATCGAAAGCGTGCGCGCGGCCTCGCAGCAGGCGCAGTCAGCACAGCCCGGCGCCGCAAGCGACCTCGCATTCCACGGCCTGCAAGTCCAACTCGTCGGCGATCTCGGCGCCGGCAAAACCACGCTCGTGCGCGCGACCTTGCGCGGCCTCGGCCACACCGGCCGCGTGCGCAGTCCGACCTACACGCTCGTCGAACCGTATGTGCTCGCGCGGCCTGCTGGGGAACTCGCGCTCTATCACTTCGATCTGTACAGATTCTCAGATCCGGCCGAATGGGCCGACGCGGGCTTTCGCGAATATTTCGATAGCGGCGCGGTCTGCCTCGTCGAATGGCCGCAACGCGCGGGACCGCTGCTCGGCGTACCGGATCTCGTCTTCTCGCTCGGGCTCGCCGGCAACATGGACGCAAACGCGGACGCACGCGTACTCGTCGCACGCGCTTATAGCGAATCAGGAAAGGCATGTCTCGAAAGATGTTAATCAAACCGTTCCATTCGATCGAATCGGCAGCGGGCGCAACCCATAACTGGCGGCGCCGGCAGATCCTGCGCGCGGGCGCGTCGACGCTTGTGCTCGGCCTCGTCGCGCCGCGTCTCGCGGTTGCGAGCTCGGTGCTCGGCGTGCGCGTGTGGCCCGCGCGCGACTACACGCGCGTGACGATCGAATCCGATCAGCCGCTGCAGAACACGCAGCAACTGCTACAGGGACCGGACCGGCTCGTCGTCGATCTGAACGGCCTCGATCTCGATCAGGCGCTCAAGGAGCTGGTGTCGAAGATCACGCCGAACGATCCGCAGATTTCGTCGGTGCGGGTCGGGCAGTATCAGCCGCACGTGGTGCGCATGGTGTTCGACCTGAAGGGCTCGGTGAAGCCGCAAGTGTTCGCGCTGCCGCCGGTCGGCGCGTACAAGTACCGGCTGGTGTTCGACCTGTATCCCGCTGTCGCGCCCGATCCCCTGATGGACCTGCTCGCGCAGACCGAGCGCAAGCAGCAGGCGCTGAACGAAGAAAACAGCGCGCCGCCCGCGACGCTGTCCGGCCCCAGTACGCCGCCGCCCGTCGACAACAGCGAGGCGTTCTTCGAGCATTACGCGCAGAACGGTGGCGCGGGTAGTGGCGCAGGCAACGGCGCCGCGGGCGTACCTCGTCCGCCCGCGCGTGGCACGCCGGCGCCGTCAGCGCCGGCGATTGCCGGCAGGCAGCCCACACCCTCTGCGCCGTCCGCGCCGCCGAGCGCGATCGCCCGCAACAAGGGTGGCAACGCCAATAGCAACAGCACCGCACGCGGCCTCGACAGCAACAACGACAACCTCGGCGAGAACGGCGACACCTACGCATTCACCACGCCGAAGTCGGGCCGCAGCAACACCGTGCGACTGCTCACCGTCGCGATCGATCCTGGTCACGGCGGCGAAGACCCGGGCGCGATCGGCGGCTCAGGCACCTACGAGAAGCACGTCGCGCTCGACATCGCGAAGAAGCTGCGCGCGAAGATCGACGCGCAGCCGAACATGCGCGCGATGATGACGCGCGACGCCGACTTCTTCGTGCCGCTGAACGTGCGCGTGCAGAAGGCGCGGCGCGTCGGCGCGGACCTGTTCGTGTCGATCCACGCGGACGCGTTCACGACGCCCGAGGCGAAGGGTTCGTCGGTGTTCGCGCTGTCGGAGCACGGCGCGTCGAGCGCGGCCGCGCGCTGGATGGCGAACAAAGAGAACTCGTCGGACCTGATCGGCGGCATCAACATCAAATCCGACGACGCCACCGTGAACCGCGCGCTATTCGACATGTCGACCACCGCGCAGATTCGCGACTCGATGCGCTACGGCGACTTCGTGCTCAAGGAGATCGGCGACATCAACAAGCTGCACAAGGGCTCGGTCGAGCAGGCCGGCTTCGCGGTGCTGAAGGCGCCGGACATTCCGTCGATCCTCGTCGAGACCGCGTTCATCAGCAATCCGGATGAAGAGCGCCGCCTGAACGACGACGCGTATCGCGACAAGATGGCCAACGCGATTCTGACCGGCATCAAGCGCTATTTCGCGGCGAATCCGCCGCTCGCGAAGAGCCGCATGACGTGATGTCGGCACGCACTCACCGCCTCCAGCACGTATTGGCGTTGGCTGGAATGATGAAATGCCGGCTCTCGCCGCGTGAAGCCTCTGATGGAGTCGCGCCGACGCCTGGCGAAGATCGGGAGGCCTGATACGGCGCGGTCTTTTTCGCATGAAGAAGCCCCGCGGACGGTCCGGGCACAGGTGCGTCCGGGCCGGTTTTCATTGGGAAGTTGCTTGAGCCGCGCACGCAAGCGTTTGAGCCACGCGGGCAGTTTGCCGTATCAGCGTGTCACGTCCGCCCAAGCCATTTCGCACTGATTGGTGTGGAACGCGCGGATCAAGCTCAGCGCTTCCGGAGCGTGTGCCTGGCTTGCGGGTAGCAGACGCCGCCGTACGCTGCCGCTGGCCCAACAGTTGCTCAGCGCGCCGGCATAAAGCGCTGCACGACCCAGCCGCCGAACACGTTGACCGCGAGCCCCGCCATCACGAGCAATGCGCCCGCGACCTGCATTGCCGACAATTGCTCGCCGAGCAGCAACGAAGCCGACGCGAGTCCGACGATCGGCACCAGCAGCGAGAACGGCGCGACCTGGCTCGCCGGATAGCGCGACAGCAGACGGCTCCACAAGCCATAGCCGACCAGGGTCGCGATAAACGCCAGATAGACGATCGCGAAGATCGACAACGCGCTGATACCGGTCAGCGCGGCGGCGATCTCGCGCGGCCCCTCGAATACGAACGACGCGGCGAAGAACGGCAGCGGCGGAATCAGGCTGCCCCACACGACGAGTCCGACCAGATCGACCGTGCCGACCTTCTTCGTGACGATATTGCCGAGCGCCCACATGCACGCGGCGCACAGCGTCAGCAGGAATCCGACCAGCGACATCGTGTGGCCGCCTTGCAGACCGATCACCGCGAGCCCCGCCGCGGCGATCAGCAGGCCCGCGACATTCGGCAATCGGAAGCGTTCGTGCAGAAACAGCGCCGCGAAAATCAGCGTGAAAAACGCCTGCGCCTGCAGTACCAGCGACGCGAGCCCCGCCGGCATGCCGACATACATCGCCGAGAACAGGAACGCGAATTGCCCGAACGAGATCGTCGCGCCGTAGGCGAACAGCCACCGCCACGGCATCTGCGGCCGCTTGACGAAAAACACCGCCGGCACCGCGGCGAGCGCAAAGCGCAGCGCGCCGAGCAGCATCGGCGGCACACCATGCAGGCCGACCTTGATCACGACGAAATTGACACCCCACGCGACCACGACGATCAGCGCGAGCAGCAAGTCCCTGGGCGACATCCAGGTCTCCAGTGAAATGGTTCGATCCGGCAGTGTAGCCGAGCCTGCGATCCCGGTTCATCGCGCCCGCTGATCGCGAGCGTGCACCGTTGCCGTCGGCCGCGCGCGACGCGCAGTAGAATCGTCCATTCCAGCTTTCTTCTTCCACTTTCACGGCGAGCCTGCCCATGACCTCCTCGATCAAAGCCGTCCTCACACCGCACGTACGCGACATCGGCAATCTGGCCGTGCGGCGCGTACTGCCGGCGATGGCGGCGCGCCTCGTCGGCCCGTTCATCTTCTTCGACCACATGGGCCCAGCAACCCTCGAACCCGGCACCGGCCTCGACGTGCGCCCGCATCCGCATATCGGCCTCGCGACCGTCACCTATCTGTTCGACGGCGCGATCATGCATCGGGACAGTCTCGGCTCCGAGCAGAAGATCGTCCCCGGCGACGTCAACTGGATGACGGCCGGGCGCGGCATCGTCCATTCGGAGCGCACGCCGGCCGAAGACCGCGCACGCGGCCAGAGAATTCACGGCATCCAGACTTGGGTCGCTCTGCCGCTCGCCGATGAAGACGCCGAGCCGTCGTTCGCGCATCATGCGGCGGCGACCTTGCCGGTCGTCGAGCGCAATGGCGTGACGCTGCATGTGATCGCGGGCACCGCGTTCGGCGCGGTGTCGCCGGTCGCGACGTTCTCGGGCACGCTGTACGTGGCCGCCGACTTCACGCCGGGCAGCGCGTTCGCGCTCGAACCGGAGCACGAGGAGCGCGGCGTATATCTGGTGGAAGGCGATCTGGAGATCGACGGCACCACGCTCGAAGCCGGCCAGATGGCCGTGCTCGCGCTGGACGAAACCGTCACGCTCGCGAGCACCCACGGCGCGCGCGTGATGCTGCTCGGCGGCGAGAAGCTAGACGGCGAGCGCTTCATCGAATGGAATTTCGTCGCGAGTTCACGCGAGAAGATCGAAGCCGCGAAGCTCGCGTGGACGAATCAGGAAATGGGCCACGTGCCCGGCGAAACCGAATGGGTTCCGCTGCCGCAGCGCAAGTAACGGCGCCCGGGCCGCACGCGCAGGACCGCATTGAAATCGCGCGATTCGGCCCCAGCTAGCCACAAACCGTTTCTATCGACGAGGACGCAATGGACACCACTCTGGCCACTTTCGAACAGGACGTCATCAAGGCGTCGATACTGGCCCCGGTGCTGGTCGATTTCTGGGCGCCGTGGTGCGGCCCCTGCAAGAGTCTCGGCCCGATGCTCGAAAAGCTCGAGGCCGAAGCCGCCGGCAAATGGAAGCTCGTGAAGGTCAACGTGGACGAGAACCACGAACTGGCCGCGCACTTCCAGGTGCGCAGCATTCCGCACGTGATCGCGTTCGCCGACGGCCAGGCCGTCGATCAGTTCATCGGCGTGCTGACGGAAGGACAGCTGCGCGAGTTCCTCGACCGGCTCGTGCCGCAGGGCGCGCCGGGGGCGCGCATCGAAGCGCAAACCGCGCTCGCCGAAGGCCGCCGCGACGACGCCTACGACCTGCTGCAAGCGGCGCTCGCGTACGACCCGGGCTTCGACGACGCGCGCATGGACCGCATCGAGTTGCTGCTCGAAGACAACCGCATCGACGAGGCGCGCAACGAAGTCGATCTGCTGTCGCCGAAAACCACGCAAGGCATCGACGCGCGTTTCAACGCGATCAAAACCAGGCTCGACGCGGTGGACGCCGCCGCGGACCTGCCGCCCACCGATGCGCTCGAAGCGCGCGTCGCGGGCAATCCCGACGATCTCGAAGCGCGCTTCGATCTCGCGAATGCGTTTATCGCGCGGCACAAATATGCGCAGGCGCTCGAACATCTGCTCGCGATCGTGCAGCGCGACCGCGGGTTCCGCGAAGATATCGGCCGCAAGACGATGTTGTCGGTGTTCGATCTCGCCGCGCATCAGCCGGAGCTGGTGGCGCAGTGGCGGCGCAAGCTGAGCGCCTCGTTGAACTGATCGTTTGCGATGTTTTGCCCGATGGCGGCCTGGGTCGGAGCGGTTGAAACCGTCGCCCAGGCTGTCACCTAAACCGTCGCCTTCTTCGCGAGCTCCCGCAACACATACGCCGCGGCCGCGAAACCAAAGCTCGCGGTCACACACACGCTCGATCCAAACCCCGCGCAGTTCAAGCCGACCGGCCCCGTATGTCCGGGCGACGTGCTCACGTGCTCGGCTTCTTCATCGATATCGCAAACGGCCGCTTCCGGATAAATCAGCGGCTCGTCGGAATACACGGCGCTCACCTTGAACTTCGCTTTCGGCCCACGCGGAAAGCCGTGCTGCTTGCGCAACTGCCCGCGCACCTTCGACAGCAGCGGGTCCTGGATCGTCAGCGCCAGATCGTCGATGCGGATACGCGTCGGGTCGAGCTGACCGCCCGCGCCGCCGACCGTGATCAGCGGCTGCTTGCGCTCGACGCACCACGCGATCAGCGCGGTCTTCGTGCGCACGCTGTCGATCGCGTCGATCACATAGTCGAAACCGCCGCCGAGCGTCGCCGCGAAATTGTCCGGCTCGACGAAGTCTTCGATCAGGCGCACGTCGCAGTACGGATGGATCGCCTTGATGCGCTCGGCCATCGCTTCGACCTTCGGTTTTCCGTAGTTGCCGTCGAGCGCGTGAATCTGCCGGTTAGTGTTGCTTTCCGCGACGTTGTCCAGATCGATCAGCGTCAGCGTGCCGAGCGCGCTGCGCGCAAGCGCCTCCGCGACCCACGACCCCACCCCGCCGATGCCGATCACCGCGACGTGCGCACCCTCGAACGCGGCGAGCGCGGGCGCGCCATACAGACGGGCGATGCCGCCGAACCGGCGGGCGCGGTCGGCGGTTTCGTTCGCGTCGAGGCTGGTAGTAAGATCGGATTGCGCGGTGGTGCTGGACATGATGGCAGGGCTCGAAAACACAGGCGGAAAGTAACAGGCGGCGGCGCATTGGCAATTCGCTTTGGCCAATCTGGCGCGCAGCCCGTATTTTGCCTTAACACGTGAAAGCAGCCGCGCAGGACCCCGAGCCGCGACCCAACGTTGCAGGCCTGGCGCTCGCACCATGCGGCCGCCATACGTTGATCCGCTCGCGCGCAAAAACCCGGCGCCTTAGCTATACTTGGCCCACTGTAGCGTTCGCATAAGAACATGATCTCACTCGCCGAGCTTCGGAAAAACTACTCGCTGGGCTCACTGGACGTTGCCGACGTCAACCACGATCCGTTCCGTCAATTCGACACGTGGTTCCAGCAGGCCATCGACGCCAAGCTGCCCGAGCCGAATGCGATGACGCTTGCCACAGTCGACGCGCGCGGCCGGCCTTCGGCACGCATCGTGCTCATCAAGGGCGTCGACGAGCGTGGTTTCGTGTTCTTCACCAACTACGAAAGCCGCAAGGGCCGCGAACTGAGCGCGAACCCCTACGCGAGCCTGCTGTTTCACTGGATCGAACTCGAACGCCAGGTGCGCATCGAGGGCCGCGTCGTCAAAACGAGCGAGGCAGAAAGTGACGCGTATTTCGCATCGCGTCCGCTCGGCTCGCGGATCGGCGCATGGGCATCGAATCAGAGTCAGGTAATTGAAAGCCGCTCGCAGCTCGAAGTACGCGAACGCGAAATCAGCCTGCAATACGGCGAAAATCCTCCGCGTCCGCCGCACTGGGGTGGCTACCGTCTGGTGCCCGACGCGATCGAATTCTGGCAGGGGCGGCCATCGCGGCTGCACGATCGGCTGCTTTTCACGCGCGCGGATGAAGGCGCCAACTGGCTGATCGCACGCCTGCAACCCTGACCGGACGATGATGGGACGAATGACGCCGGCCGCGCCGCCATCGTAGCGGCGCGCGTCGGCGGGATTGCGTTGCGCGGCCCGCGGAATGCGCCGCACGCTGTCGCGATCCACATAGCTTTGCTTTAAATCAACGAACACGGAGAGATCACATGTTCTGGGAGAAAAAGCTGGCGCAGTGGGTTGAAGATGTCAAAAGCACAGCTAACCTGCCCGCACGCCTCGTGCTGTGGGACGGTCAGCAACACGACTTCGGGCAGTTCGCCGCGCCCCAGGTCACGCTACACGTGAAGAGCGCAACCGCGCTGCCCTACCTGCTCGAACCGAGCCTCGACAATCTTGGCGAAGCCTATGTCAAAGGCAAGATCGACATCGAGGGCAAGCTGTCGGACATCATCAATATCGGCTATCAGCTCGCGCGCAGTACCGTAACGAGCGCCGGCAAGCTCGCGCGCGTGCGGCGCTACTTCAATCATTCGAAGACGTCGGATAAGAAAGCCATTCAGTACCACTACGACGTGTCGAACGAGTTCTACAAGCTGTGGCTCGACGAGAACATGGTCTACTCGTGCGCGTACTTCGAGACCGGCACCGAAGACCTCGCGACCGCGCAGCTGAAGAAAATCGATCACATTCTGACCAAAATCCAGTTGCAGCCCGGCCAGCGTCTGCTCGACATCGGCTGTGGCTGGGGTGCACTCGTGCTGCGCGCCGCGCAGAAGTTCGGCGCGAAGTGCGTCGGCGTCACGCTGTCGCAGAACCAGTTCGATCTCGCCACCGCGCGCGTCAAAGCGGCCGGGCTCGAGAACCAGATCGAAATCCGCCTGCAGGACTATCGCGACATCCCGGGGCAGTTCGACCGCATCACGAGCGTCGGCATGTTCGAGCACGTCGGCCGCAAGAACCTGCCCGGCTATTTCCAGAAGATCCACGATCTGCTCGCCGACGACGGCATCGCGATGAACCACGGCATCACGTCGAGCGACGCCGATAGCGGCGAAACCGCGCTCGGCGGCGGCGAGTTCATCGACCGCTACGTGTTCCCGGACGGCGAGCTGCCGCATATCAGCCTCGCGCTCGAATCGATGCAGCGCGGCGGACTCGAACCGATTGACGTCGAAAGCCTGCGCCGTCACTATGCGCACACGCTCGACATCTGGGCGGAAAATTTCGAAGCCCACGCGGATCAGGCGCGCAAGCTCGTCGACGACGAAAAATTCCGCATCTGGCGCGTGTATCTGGCCGGCTGCGCCTATGCGTTCGAAAACGACGACGTGTCGATCTTCCAGGTGGTGTGCCGCAAAGCCGGCCGCAGCGCGAAAACCCTGCCGTGGTCGCGCCGCTACATGTACGAAAAACCGCTGTGACCGTGCCGTGACCGGTTGCGCCGCGGCGGCGTGCATGAAGCGCGCGCCGCGGCGCAATTCTGATCAACAGCAGGCCGGACATTGATGGACCACAGCAGGACGAGTGACATTGAAAAGCCGTTGAACGGCAAGAACGGCAGCGCGGACGATGCGGCGCACGACGCCACGCAGCAGTTCGATCTGTTCGGGATGCCGGTCGAGGCTGCGGCAGAAGCGCCGGCCATGTCCACGAGCGAGGCCGATTCCATCGCGAGCACTGCCGCGCAGCCAGAGCGCAAGCGCGCGCCGAAAACCGCAAAAGCAAACGCCGCCGCGTCGCTGTTCGAAGACGACGCCGCGCCCGACAGCCCCGCTGCTGAACCAGCCTCCGCACCCGCCGCCACCGACGCCCCGAAAAAGCGCCGCGGCCGCGACGTGCTCGCCGCGCCGCCGTCGCCCGAATTGCTCGCGCTTGCGGCGCAATTGCCGCCGCAGATCCATCTCGGCACGTCGACATGGTCGTTCCCGGGCTGGAGTGGCATCGTCTACGGCGACGACTACAGCAACAGCAAACTGTCGCGCGAGGGCTTGAGCGCGTACGGCGCGCATCCGCTGCTGAAGACGGTCAGCATCGACCGCTCGTTCTACCAGGCGCTGACGGTCACCGAATACCTGCGCTACGCGCAGCAGGTGCCCGAGCACTTCCGCTTCATCGTCAAGGCGCCGATGACGATCACCGACGCCACCGTGCGCGCCGAGCGCGGCGAGCCGGTGTCGATGAACCCGTGCTTCCTGAACGCGCAGATGGCGATCGACGATTTCGTCACGCCCTGTGTCGAAGGCCTCGGTGCAAAGGCCGGCGCGCTGGTGTTCCAGTTCTCGCCGCTGCCGGATCAGATGCTCGCGCAGCCGGCGGTGTTCATCGAGCGTCTGGGAGAGTTTTTCGGCGCGCTGCCGAGGCTGCCCGACGGCAGTTGCTATGCGGTCGAGATTCGCGACGCGAGCCTGCTCACGCCACGCTTCATCCGCATGCTGAAGACGGCGGGCGTGCGCTACTGCGTCGGCATTCATGCGCGGATGCCCGATCCGCTGCGCCAGGCCGCGGCGCTCGCGCTGCTCGACGGCGAGCCGGCCGGTCCGCTGATCGTGCGCTGGAGCCTGCACGGCGGCTTCAAATACGAACAGGCGAAAGCGAAGTACGAGCCGTTCAACCAGCTGGTCGACGAAGACCCGGCGACCCGCGCGTCGCTCGCCGAACTGGCCGCGCGCTACGCGCTCGCCGGCCAGCCGGTGGTGATCGCGGTCAACAACAAGGCGGAAGGATCGGCGCCGCTCAGCTGCGTGAAGCTGGCCGAAGAGATCGTCGAAGCCTGTGTGCGTGTCACTCAGGGACGCGGGGATAGTGGCGCTGGCGCTGATGATGCGCGATCGCAGGCACAGGAACCGTAGTGACGAACAGCAGCCGGCGGCCATGCGTATCCGCCTGCTGCCGACTCCGATCCTCGCGCTGCGCCGTTAGCCCGCCTTGATCCGATGCGCGAACTTCTGGCGGAATTTCGCGACCTTCGGCGCGACCACGAACGAGCAGTAGCCCTGATTCGGATGCTGCGCGAAATAGTTCTGGTGGTAAGCCTCGGCGGGCCAGTAATTGTCGCCGAGCGGCAGCACCTCGGTCACGATCTTGCCGTCGTAGATGCCCTGTTCGCCGATCTCGCGAATCGCCTGCAGCGCGGTTCCGCGCTGCGCATCGGAATGCGTGAAGATCACCGAGCGGTATTGCGTGCCGACGTCGTTGCCCTGCCGGTTCACCTGGGTCGGATCGTGGATTGCGAAGAAGATGTCGAGAATCTCGCGATAGCTGATCTTCGCCGGATCGAAGTCGACCTTGACCACTTCCGCGTGACCGGTGTCGCCGTCGCAGACCTGCTCGTAGCTCGGACGGCGCGTATGACCGCCCGCGTACCCCGACTCCACCGCATTGACGCCCTCGACGTCCAGATACACCGCTTCGAGGCACCAGAAACATCCACCGCCGAGCGTTGCCGTCTCGTTCATAAGCTTCACCCCAGGATCAGATCCACACAATGATCGGCAGTCGGCCTGCGTAGCGCCGCCGGGTCTGCCACCGCATCCGAATATATGGCCGAAAACGCGGACTAAAAGGCACAACCGATGCACCCGTCGCGCGGCGCCGCTTGCAACGCGTCGCGCAATTCCACGCGAATCCCGCAGTGCAGATATCGAGTATAGAAAGGCCGTCGCGCGACGGGTGAATAACCATGCAGCACAACAGCAAGCGCCGCGCCCACTCGATCGCATGCTCAGCGAAGCGAAGCGAAAAATGCGGCGAGACGAGGCATGACGATCGGCGTGTCCGCACGAAACACTGCGGCCGGTCCGTGCTGGACTGTGAGCGAGCTGACGCCGGAGCACGCACCGTACGCAACGCCGTGCGGCGCACGCGGCGATTACAGTTAAAATTGGCGGAAATCGATGATTTTCACCATGACTTTCGAAACATCCGCTGCCAGCCGCACATATCCGCGTTGTTATCCGCGCCTCGATTCGCGCTTTAGTCCGTCTTTCACACGGCGCGCGCCGGGGACCCTGCCCCGATGAAGAGCGCGAGCCCACCCAACTTCGACCAGTCCGCGTTCAGACAGGCGCTCAGCCAGTTCGCGACCGGCGTCACCGTGATCACGACACGCGCCGCGTCCGGCCAGTTGATCGGCATCACGGCCAGTTCGTTCAACTCGGTTTCGCTCTCTCCGCCACTCGTGCTGTGGAGTCTCGCGACGCGCTCGGCGTCGATGCCGGTGTTCCGCGCCAACAGTCACTACGTGATCAACGTGCTGTCTTCGACGCAGCTCGATCTGTGCAAGCGCTTCGCGACCGTGAAGGGCGACCGCTTCGAGGGGGTATCGCACGCGGCGGGCGACACCGGGATGCCGGTGCTCGACGGCGCGCTCGCGTGGTTCGAATGTCATAACCGCAGCCGCTACGACGAAGGCGACCACGTGATTTTCGTCGGTGAAGTGGAGCGCTGCGGCGTGCACGAAAATGCCGCGGACATGCTGCCGCTGGTGTTCCAGAGCGGACAGTTCCACGGCCTGAAGCCGCTTTGAGCGGCGCGGCGCGTCCCTCGCGCCGGTAGTGCGGGTCGGTCTGACGCGCCGGAAATGGCGCGCCCCTCGTCATCCTCAACGGTCGCTATGCGTGGCCCCGTGCCCGCTGCTCTTCTTCACCAGTGACACCGGCACGCCCGAGTCTTCCTTCAGCGTTTCGAGCACGATGTTCGAGCGGATGTCCATCACGCCCGGCGCCTTGTACAGGCGGTTGAGCACGAAATCCGAATAGTGCTTGAGGTTGTGCGCGAGCACGCGCAGCAGATAGTGGGTTTCGCCGGTCACGACGAACGCGCCGACCACTTCGGGCCAGTCGCGCAACGCCTCGGCAAAGCGCTCGTGCCAGTTCTGCTGGTCGTTGCGCATCGATACCTGCACGAACGCTTCCAGCTCGAACCCCAAAACTTCGCGGTTCAGACACGCGCGGTAGTGTTCGATGACGCCCTGCTCCTCCAGCAGACGCAGGCGCCGCAGACAGGCTGATGGCGACAGCGAGATACGCTCCGCCAAGTCGAGATTGCTGATCCGTCCTTCCTGCTGAAGCACCGTCAAGATACGGCAATCGGTGGCGTCGAGCGAGATCGCGTTCATATTCGGTCTCCCTTTCCTGTTTGGCTCAAATTATGTTCCAAGACACGGCTGGTTAGGAGATTTTTTCGCAATCACATTTCACGGCTTGACCTCTATCATTTAGAGATAGTCACCTTCCGTCGAAACCGTCATGCGAGCACTCTGGGACATCACCCCCGCCGTCGATCCCGCCACGCCCGTCTGGCCGGGCGACACGCCGGTCGGCATCGAGCGCGTCTGGCGCATGGAGGCTGGCTCGCCGGTCAATGTCGCGCGTCTGACGATGTCGCCGCACACCGGCGCGCATACCGACGCGCCGCTGCACTACGACGCCGAAGGCGCCGCGATCGGCGACGTGCCGCTCGACGCGTATCTCGGTTTGTGCAGAGTGATCGACTGTATCGGCGCGTCGCCTGTTGTGACGCCACAACACCTGACCGGCTCGCTCGACGATCTGCCGCCGCGAGTCTTACTGCGCACTTACAGAAATGCGCCAACGCGCGAGTGGGATAGCGCGTTCTGCGCGGTCGCGCCCGAGACCGTCGATCTGCTCGCCGCGCGCGGCGTGAAGCTGATCGGCATCGATACGCCATCGCTCGATCCGCAGGAATCGAAGACGATGGACGCGCATCACCGCATTCGCGCGCACCGGATGGCGATTCTCGAAGGCATCGTGCTCGACGCGGTCGAACCCGGCGACTACGAACTGATCGCGCTGCCGCTCAAGCTGACCACGCTCGACGCAAGCCCGGTACGCGCGGTGCTGCGCGCACTGCACGGCTCTCGCTAAGCCACGCGACTCGGCGAGCCAACAACCCGACAACCCAACCCTCGAACCACCATGAACCATCGTGACGAAGCCGTGGCGCTCGACAGCGCCGACCCGCTCGCAGCGCTGCGCGACCAGTTCGCGCTGTCGCCGACGACCATCTATCTCGACGGCAACTCGCTCGGCGTACCGCCGGCCGCCGCGGCGCAGCGCGCGCAAACCGTGATCGCCGCCGAATGGGGCGAAGGGCTGATCCGCAGCTGGAACAAATCCGGCTGGTTCGTGCTGCCGCGCCGGCTCGGCAACAAGCTCGCGCCGTTGATCGGCGCGGCCCAAGACGAAGTCGTGATCACCGACACGATCTCGATCAACCTGTTCAAGCTGCTGTCGGCCGCGCTGCGGCTTGCGAATGCGCGCGATCCGCAGCGTCGCGTGATCGTGTCCGAGCGCTCGAACTTCCCGAGCGATCTGTATATCGCGCAGGGTTTGATCGAGCAGCTCGATCGCGGCTACGAGCTGCGCCTCGTCGACGATCCGTCCGAGCTGCCCGACGCGATCGGCGCGGACACCGCGATCGCGATGATCACCCACGTGAACTATCGCACCGGCTACATGCACGACATGGCCGCGCTGACGAAGCTGATTCACGACAGGGGCGCGCTCGCGCTATGGGACCTCGCGCATTCGGCGGGCGCGGTGCCGGTCGATCTGAACGGCGCCGGCGCCGACTACGCGGTCGGCTGCACCTACAAGTATCTGAACGGCGGCCCCGGTTCGCCCGCGTTCGTGTGGGTGCCCAAGCGCCACCAGAACGAGTTCGCGCAACCGCTGTCGGGCTGGTGGGGGCATCGCGCGCCGTTCGAGATGAATCCGACGTATCAGCCCGACGACGGCGTGGGCCGCTTCCTGTGCGGCACGCAGCCGATGGTGTCGATGGCGCTCGTCGAATGCGGGCTCGACGTGTTCCTGCAAACCAACATGCAGGCGGTTCGCGAGAAGTCGCTCGCGCTGACCGATCTGTTCATCGAACTGGTCGAGACGCGTTGCAGCGAATTTCCACTGAAGCTCGTGACGCCGCGCGAGCACGCGCAGCGCGGCTCGCATGCGAGCTTCGAACATCCGCACGGCTACGAGGTGATGCAGGCGCTGATCGCGCGCGGCGTGATCGGCGACTATCGCGAGCCGCACGTGCTGCGCTTTGGATTCACGCCGCTGTACACGCGCTTCGTCGACGTATGGGACGCCGTCGAAACCTTGCGCGACGTGCTCACCCGCGAGGCCTGGAAAGCTCCTGAATTCGCCCAGCGCGGCGCCGTTACCTGAGGACGACAGAATGACCGATCACATGCACACGCCGGGCTTGCCAGAAGAACCGGCGGCACAAGGCTGCCCATTCGGGCACGGACGGACGGCTTCGGCGCCGGCCGCTAGTGCCACGACCGCCTCCGCGAGCACGGCCGATAGCGGCTGGCACGACGCGCAGCTCGACTTCTCGGAGTCGATGAGCTACGGCGACTATCTGTCGCTCGGCACGGTGCTGGACGCGCAGCATCCGTTGTCGCCGGATCACAACGAGATGCTGTTCATCATCCAGCATCAGACGAGCGAGCTTTGGATGAAGCTCGCGTTGTACGAGTTGCGCGCGGCGCTCGCGGCCGTGCATCGCGATGAGCTGCCGCCCGCGTTCAAGATGCTCGCACGCGTGTCGCGGATCATGGAGCAACTGGTGCAGGCGTGGAGTGTGCTCGCGACGATGACGCCGTCTGAATACACGGCGATGCGGCCGTACCTCGGCAGTTCGTCGGGCTTCCAGTCGTATCAGTATCGGCAGATCGAATTCCTGCTCGGCAACAAGAACGAGCAGATGCTGAAGCCGCACGCGCATCGCGCCGACGTGTATGAGCAAGTGAAGGCATCGCTCGAAGCGCCGTCGTTCTACGACGAAGTGGTGCGGCTGCTTGCGCGTCGCGGCTTCAAGATTTCACCCGCGCGGCTCGAACGCGACTGGACCAGGCCGACCGAACATGATGCGTCGGTGGAGGCCGCGTGGCTCGAGGTGTATCGCAATCCGTCCGAGCATTGGGAGCTGTACGAGATGGCGGAAGAACTCGTCGATCTCGAGGATGCGTTCCGCCAATGGCGCTTCCGCCACGTGACGACCGTCGAGCGCATCATCGGCTTCAAGCAGGGCACCGGCGGCACCAGCGGCGCGCCGTATCTGCGCAAGATGCTCGATGTCGTGCTGTTCCCCGAGTTGTGGCATGTGCGGACGATGTTGTAACGGTTGGCGCGTGTCAGACAGGGAATGACCGGAAATCACGGCAAGCATGATGCCGCGGTTGTTCCCGCTCGTTGCAGAACAGGCACCGTTCATCGGGCTGAGGAAAGTTCGGAGTTCTCCGAATCTTGAGAGATGGTCAGCATGCCAGCATCGGAACCCCATAAAAAACATCAGAGGGTTTCGATATGCCCGGTGTCGATAACGCCGAAGGAGTGAAGGTTGTACTGAGTGCCCCGCAACTCGCGGCCGTGCTATCTCGTCAGTCGATCAGCCAGTCGGAAATGCTTTCCAACCGGCTTTGGGGCGGGTTACAGGTCGTCGGCGGCGTGCTGGAAATGGTCGGCGCAGGTGTGCTGTGCGCTTTGCCAGATCCGACGATGGCGAGCAAAGCCGGGTGTGTCGTGTTCGGGGTACATGGCTCGGACTCGGCGGCGGCTGGCCTGCGGCAGGTCTGGACTGGTCGGGACACCGCCACGCTGACCCAGCGGGGCGCGACGAAACTCGCTGAAGCGATGCGGGCGAGCCCTGACATGGCGAACAATATCGGCCTGTCGCTCGATATCGCCGTGCCGTTCGGCTTTGCTGGCTCTATTAGGGCGGCACGCGCTGCGCGCGTCACGATGGGCCGGATCAAGCTGGACATGCACGAGGCGAAGGCGGGAAGCCGGATTGGTGGACATACGCTTTTGAAACATGTCGGTCGGACTGAAGCGCAGTTGCGGGAGAGGCTCAGGCTGGAGCCGAAAAGAACTGAAGTATCGTCTTTCGCAAATCTTCAGGAGGCTGAGTGGGCCATATCAGAAACGATGCTTGCAAATGCATCAAAGATCCGAAAATGGACAACAACATCAAAACGAACTCTGACGCTCGAGAAGGATGTTGGAAGAAAAGTAGGCTATGTATTGACCAAGAAGACTGACACCCTAGTGGACAGCAGTAAAGTGAAGGTCATCTTGAAGTACGGGACGTACAACGGGATGCCCTACTACATTCTCACGGCTATGATCGAAGGCTGAATTTCACATGGATATTGATATATGAGATACGAAAATTTGTATCAATTGATTTGTGGCCGCTTCCATGAAGACTTCGACCTTTTTGGCAACACAATCGAGGAATTGGTCTTGTCTTTTACATGCGAGTGCACACCGGAAGAGATTAATGCGACGGTGGCCGAGATAGACCGATTCAAGAGCGATCATGCTGGGAATCTCGACGCCGCGTTTGAGGAAAATTTTGGCTACCAGTGCGATCCGACTGTGTGGGAGCAAACCACCGAGGCTTTTCTCGACAAACTTAAGAGTCTTCTCCTGAGCGAGTAGCCTGATTTTCCTCGCACTGGACGGCGATACATGACATACGACGATCTGGATCAATTGATCGGTGTCTACTTCAATGAGGCTTCCGACTACTGGGGAAACACAATTGAAGAGTTGGTGCGGGCTTGTGCAAGCGGATGCACGCCAGAAATGATTAACGCAAAGGTGGCCGACATAGATCGGTTCAAGAGAGATCACGCTGGAAATCTTGGCGCTGCCTTAGAAGAGGAATTCGGCAGCCAGTTCGTTCCGACGCTGTGGGGTCGCACCGCCGAATCTTTTCTTGATGGGCTTAAACGTCTTCTTCTGAGTGAGTAGCCTGCACTTCCGCCCGCCGGACGGCCCCGCCGTCTGGCGGGGCTTCCGTCTACTTTCATTTCACCAGGCAACCGACGGCGCTTGACACCCCCTAGCGTGCGGTATACCCACCATCAATCGGCAAACACACCCCGCTAACCATCGACGCCGCATCGCTCAACAAAAACAGGATCGGCGCCGCGACCTCGGCGGATTCAGCAAAGCGCCTGAGCGGAATCGCCTGCAACGCAGGATCGCGTTTGACAGGATCGCTCCACGCCAGCACCGCCATCGGCGTCAGCGTGACCGTCGGGTTCACGCTATTCACGCGGATCCCGTGCGGCCCCAGTTCGATGCACAACGCGCGCGTGACCGCATCGAGCGCCGCCTTCGACGCCGAATAGCTCAGATGATCGTCGAGCGCGACGAGCGCGGCCTGGCTCGACACGTTGACGATGCTGCCCGCGCGCCCCGCGTCGAGCATGCCACGCGCGACGTGCTTCGCGACCAGCACCGCGCCGCGCGTATTCACCGCCATCACGCGATCGAAGCTCGCGGCCGTGGTATCCACCGCGCGTTCGAGCAACGCGATGCCCGCGCAATTGACGAGACCGTCGAACGGTTCGAGCGACGCGAATGCTTCGCCGATTGCGGCTTCATCGCTGACGTCGAGCTTCAACGGCTCGCAGCCGGTTTCCTCGGCGAGCCGCGCGAGCTCGTTCACGTTGCGCGCGGCCGCGACGACCGATGCGCCGCTCGCGCACAGCGCCTCGACCGTCGCGCGGCCGATGCCGCTAGAGGCGCCCGTCACCAGGATTGAGCGACCGGAAAAATCGAAAGTAGCGTTCATGATGATTGCAAGCGATGCATGACCGGCTTCAACGCCGGATAGAGATCCACGTACACGCCGAAGCGCTGCTCGTATAACGCCATGCGCCGTGCGTCGGGCTGCGCGCGCTCGATCAGCGTGACCCAGCCGTCTTGCGCCGCTTCGCGCGACACGAGGCCGACGCCGACCGCGGCGAGCAACGCCGCGCCCATCGCGGCTTCGACGTCCTGCTCGATCGTGTAGACCGGATAGCCGGTGACATCGGCGATGATCTGCATCCACAGGTCCGAATGCGCGGCGCCGCCCACGACGATCAACTTGTCGTCGAGCGATTGTGCGCCTTTGCGCCCCGCCTCGATGTTGTGCTTCAGCGCGAACGACACCCCTTCGAGCACCGCGCGATACAGATGCGCGCGCGTATGAAACAGCGACAATCCGACGAACGCGCCGCTCGCCTTCGCATCCCACACCGGACTTCGCTCGCCCATCAGATACGGCAGGAACAGCACGCCGTCGGCGCCCGCCGGCACTTGCGCGGCCGCTTCTTCGAGCAGCCGATGCGGATCGCCATGCGGTGTCGCGCGCGCGGCCTCGATCTCCGCCTGACAGAACTGCTCGCGATACCAGCTGACCGACGCGCCCGCGGTAATCGCGCCGCCGAATACGTAGATATCGTGCTGCCCGTTGAAAACGTGCGGCATGCTGACCAAACCGTGTCGCGCGTCGACACGCTGATTGATGTAACCCCAGCACATGCTGGTGCCGATCATCGCGACGTGCTGTCCCGCGCGCGTGACGCCGGCCGCGAACGTCGCCATCGCCGCATCGACGCCGCCCGCGACGATCGCCGTGCCCGCTTCCAGTCCGAGCTGCGCGGTCCATTGCGACAACAAGCCGCCCACCACCTCCGACGATTCGACGAGCCGCTCCGGCATCATCGTCGCGGGAATGCCGAGCATATCGAGCGCTTCGTCCGACCAGTCGCGCCGCGCGATATCGTAGACGCCGCCGATATTGCCAGCCGAGCTGTGATCAACGGCGACCTCGCCGGTCAGCATGTAGATCACGTACGCGTTCGGCGGCAGGAAATAGCGCGTATGCGCCCACACGTCCGGCTCGTTCTCGCGCAGCCACAGCATCTTCGTGTAGCCGTAGTAGCTGTCTACCCCATTACCGGTGATCGAATAGAGCCGTTCGAGATCGACGTTCTCGCGCACCCAGTCGACCTCTGCGGTCGCGCGCCGGTCCATCCAGATCAGGCACGGCGCGAGCGGCCGCATGTCGTTGTCGACCGGGATGCCCGAGCCGCCGTACAGGCTGCTCACGCACAGCGCCTTGATCGCACGCGGCGCGATGCCGGCCGCCTTCGCATCGCCGACGCACGCGGCCACGCATTCGACCACGGCCTTAAGCCACACTGCGGGCCACTGCTCGGCCCACAACGGCTTCGGCGTGTCGGGTTGATAGCTCGACGCATGCTGCGCGACGATCGCACCGTGCGCGTCGACCAGCAACGCCTTCGTGCTCTGCGTGCCGATATCGACGCCGATGACGTAGTTCATAGAGTCTCCGTTGAATAGCCACGCACGCGATTTACGCGCGCGGCTTCATCAGCACCTTGATCGAGTCGAGCGAGTTCGCGATCCTGATCGCTTCGTCCCATTCTTCCAACGAAAAGCCGTGCGTGACGATGCCCTTCGACGTAACGAGTCCACGCGCGAGCAGATCGATCGCGATCGGATAGCAATAGGGTCCAAGATGCGCGCCGCGCACATCGAGCTCCTTGCGATCGCCGATCACCGACCAATCGAGTGTCGTATCCGCGCCGAACACCGAAAATTCGACGAAGCGTCCGAGCTTGCGGATCAGGTCCATCCCCTGGTTCACGCCGATCGGCGCGCCGGTCGTTTCAATATAGACGTCGCAACCGTAGCCGTCAGTCAGTGAACGAATGATCGCGAGCGCGTCGTCCTTCTGAGGATTGATCGTCACGTCCGCGCCGTATTCGCGCGCGAGCGCGAGCCGCTCTTCGACGAGATCGATCACGACGAGCTTCTTCGGCGTCTTCAGATGCGCGACCTGCGTCATCATCAGACCGAGCGGCCCCGCGCCCGCGATCACGACGACGTCGTCGAGTTGCAGATCGCCGCGATTGACCGTGTGAATCGCGCAGGCGAGCGGCTCGATGATCGCGGCGTCTTCGAGCGAGATGCCGTCGGGAATCTTGTGGACGATCGCGGTCGGCGGAATTCGCATGTACTCCGCCATGCCGCCGTCCGCGACCTCGCGCTGAAAGCCGAAGATGTTGTGCACTTCGCACATCCAGTACTGGCCGGATTTGCAGTAGCGGCACTTGCCGCACGGCACGATCTGCTCGGCGATCACGCGCTCGCCTTTTTGCACGCCGAAGTGCTCGGCCGCGCCCTCGCCCAGTTCCTCGACATAGCCAAAGAACTCGTGGCCCGGAATCACCGGCGCCTTGACCCACGGGCTCGGGCCGCCCCAGAACATCTTCGCGCCCGAATGGCATTTGCAGTCGCTCGCGCAGATGCCGCACGCGGCAATGCGGATCACCAGTTCATGGGCGCGGGCGCGTGGCTTCTGCACCTGCTCGACGCGATAGTCTTTCGGTGCATGACAGACGATGGCGGTCATGTTCTGCTGGTCGGATGGAGTCGTCATTGCATGGTCCTGCGATAAGAGGGATGTGGGGAAGTGAGCGTTACTTTCTGCGGTCGCGGCTGATATAGATCGCGAGCAGAATGATTCCGCCCTTGATCACGTTCTGCACGTATGGATTGACGCCGACCATGTTCAGGCCGTTATTCAGCACACCGAGTAACAGCGCGCCGATCAGCGTGCCGATGATCGAGCCGCGTCCGCCGGAGATAGATGTGCCGCCCATCACGACGGCGGCGATCGCGTCGAGTTCGAAGCCGACGCCCGCGTTCGGCTGGCCGCTCATCAGACGCGCGGTCAGCACGATCGCGGCGAACGCGGACGTCAAGCCGGCGATCGTGTAGACGATCATCTTCACGCGCGCGACACGCACGCCGGACAAGCGCGTCGCCTGCTCGTTGCCGCCGATCGCATACACGTAGCGGCCGAACGGCATCCGTTCGAGCAGCACCCACGCGATCACATAGATCACCGCCATGATCACGACCGGCGCCTGGATGCCGAGTATCTTGCCGCTGCCGAAGAAGCTGACCCAGTCGGGCACACCGTCGATCGGGTAGCCGCCGGTGTAGATCAGCGCGAGGCCGCGGGCGATACCCATCGTCGCGAGCGTGACGATGATCGGCGGCATACCGGCGAACGCGACGAAGAAACCGTTGGCCGCGCCGAAGCCGAGACCGACCGCGAGCCCGACCGCCAGCGCAGCCACCGCATTCATGCCCGCGACCATCAGCCCGGCCGACAGCGTGCCCGCGAGCGCCATCACCGATCCGACCGACAGATCGATGCCGCCCGTCAGGATTACGCAGGTCATGCCGACCGCGATGATCGCGTTGATCGACACCTGGCGCAGCACGTTCTCGATGTTCGCGGCCGACAGAAAGCTGTCGCTCGCGAACACCATCACGATGCAGACCACCAGCAGGCCGATGAACGGATAGAACAGCGTCGAGCGTTTCAGCGCGGCCCACGTGAAGCGCACCGGCGCGCCCGGCGTGTCGCTGCTGACGGTCGAGGTTTTCGGCGAAGAGGAAGGATTAGGCATGTTCATGAGAAGCTCCAAGCGAACCGGCGGTCGCATAGGTCATCACGGCATTCGATTCGATCGTGTCGCCTTCGAGCAGCGCTTCGATGCGGCCCTGCCGGAACACGGCGACGCGGTCGCACATACCCACGATCTCCGGCAACTCGGACGAGATCATGATGATCGAGTAGCCGCGCGAGGTCAGTTCGCGCATCAGCAGATAGATTTCGGCCTTCGCGCCGACGTCGATGCCGCGAGTCGGTTCGTCGAAGATCAGGATGTTGGTGTGGTGATTGAGCCAGCGCGCGATCACGACCTTCTGCTGATTGCCGCCCGACAGCGTCGCGACTTCGGTGTGCATCGTCGGCGCCTTCACGCCGACGCGCTTCATGATGTCGGCGGTCGCGCGCGCCTCGCTGCGCTGGTCGATGAAGAAACGCAGCGAGCGGTACTTGGCGAGGTTGTTGATCGAGATGTTCTGCTTGATCGAGAAGTCCGTAATGAGCCCTTCCGTTTTGCGGCTCTCGGGCAGAATGCCGACGCCCGCGCGCAGCGCATCGGCCGGATCTGCAAGCTTCGCGGCCGTGCCGTTCACGCGAATTTCCTTCACGTACGCGCGCTCCGCGCCGATCACCGCGAGCGCGGTCTCGGTGCGCCCCGAGCCGACGAGCCCCGCGAAGCCGAGAATCTCGCCTTCGCGCAGCGTGAAGCTCAACTCGGGGCTGTCTTTGAACAACTGCAGGCGCACGACGTCGAGCACGACCTTCGCATCGGCGCGCGGCGCCGGCTTCGGCGGAAAGCTGCTTTCGATGCGGCGTCCCACCATCATCTGCACGAGCCGGCTCACGTCGGATTGCACGACCTCGGTCATGCCGACGTACTGGCCGTCCCGCAGCACCGTGATGCGGTCGCACACCTCGAAAATCTCTTCGAGGTGGTGCGAGATGAAGATCATCGCGACGCCCTGCTGCTTCAGTTCGCGCATGATCGTGAACAGATGCGCTGCTTCGGCCGGCGTCAGCGTCGCGGTCGGTTCGTCGAGGATCAGCACGCGCGCATCGAGCGACAACGCCTTGCCGATTTCGACGAACTGCTGCTGCGCAACGGACAGTTCCCGGATCGGCACCGACAGATCGATCTCGACGCCAAGCCGCTGAAATATCGCGGCCGCCGCGCGCCGCATCCTGGCGCGTTCGAGCAGGCCGAAGCGGTTGCGCATTTCACGGCCGAGAAACATGTTCTCCACCGCGTTCAGATACGGAATCAGGCTGAATTCCTGAAACACGATACCGACACCTGCGGCCACCGCGTCGTGATAGTTCGCGAAGTGGCGTTGCTCGCCGTCGAGCGTGATCGTGCCTTCGTCCGGCTGATAGATGCCGCACAGAATTTTCATCAGCGTCGACTTGCCCGCGCCGTTCTCGCCGAGCAGCGCGTGAATCTCGCCGCGCGCGATCTCGAGGTGAATGCCTTGCAGCGCCTTCACACCGGGAAAGCTCTTGCTGATGTTGTCGAGCTTCAGAATCGTGTCCATCGCGTGTTCCTCTGCCGCGCACCGCCGCGCATGATCGTCACGCGCGGCGGCCTGCGTTTGCATTACCAGCTGAAGCCCTTCGCGTTGCTCCTGTCGATCATCTTCACGTCGACCGGAATCGCCTTCGGCACATTGGCGCCCCACTTCTTCGCGAGCGCGATGCCGAGCGCGATGCGCACCTGATCGGCCGGGAACTGCGCGGAGGTCTCGACGAATTTCGAATTCGGCTTCTGGATCGCGGCGATCGCTTCAGGCGCACCGTCGACGCTCGTCAGCTTGATGTCCTTGCCCGACGATTCGATCGCCGACAGCGCACCCATCGAGCCGCCGTCGTTCACGCTGAACACGCCCTTCAGATTCGGATGCGCCTGGATCATGTTCTCGGTGACGGACAGCGCGGTCGCGCGTTCCTGCTTGCCGTTTTGCGTATCGACGAGCTTCACGCCCGGCGCTTTCGCCAGCGCCGCCTTGCAGCCCCGCACGCGTTCGAGAATCGGCACGACCGGAATGCCGTCGAGAATCGCCACTTCGCCGCTGCCGCCGATCGACTTCGCGAGGTAGTCGCAAGCCATCACGCCCGCGTCGTAGTTCTTCGAGCCGACGAACGAATCGACCGGACCGTTCGCGTTCGCATCGACCGCGACCACGACGACGCCCGCCTTCTTCGCCGACGTGACCGCCGACTGGATGCCGGTCGAGTCCGTCGGATTGACGAGCAGGATGTCGATCTTCTTTTGCAGCATGTCTTCGACGTCGCTGACCTGCTTGCTGACGTCGTGATGCGCGTCGGTGACGACGACCGTCGCGCCGGTCGACGCGGCCGCGTCGTTCAGCGCTTTTTGCATCGTCACGAAGTACGGGTTGTTGAGTTCCTGGAACGTCATGCCGATTTTCAGCGGCGCGGCCTGCGCGGTCTGCGCAGCCGACACGGCGGCGAGCGACAAGCCGACCGCGAGCGCGGCGACGCGGCGAGCGACCATCATCGAAGGATTGAGCAAAAGAGTAGACGGCTTCATGGTTGTCTCCATTTTTTGAAGTGAGCACGCCCCTCGCGCTGCGGGTGCACAGCGCGATCGATGCGTGTTGAAACGCGAGTGGACAAAAACAGCGGACTACCGGGCGGGCACTAGGTGACCGGATACGCGACGCCGCTACGCGGCAAGCCCGGCGCGAGCACGATCGCCGGTGCGTTGTCGATGCCCCGGCCACGCGCGGCCGCCTGCTCGGAAGCGTCGCGGCTCGCATCGTTGAGTTGCTGATAACGGCGGAACGTCGATGGCGCCATGCCCTTCATCGCGAGGAACTGCCGGTTGAAATTCGACAGGTTATTGAAGCCCGCCTTGAAGCAGATGTCGGTCACGCTCAGTTCGCCGTCGGTCAGCAACTGGCACGCGAGATTGATGCGCATGCGATTCACGTACTGCACGAAAGGCAGCCCGGTATGGCGGCGGAAATAACGCGAAAAAGCGCTGACGCTCTGGCCGGCGAGTTGCGCAAGCTCCGACTCGCGCAATTCGTTCGAGAGGTTCTTGCCGATATACGCGAGCACATGATTGATGCGGATTGCCGCGAAGCTGGTCGGGTCGGCCTGATACGCGGGACTCGCGAGCGTGTCGCGGTCCGACGCGTTCATCAGGATCTCGAGCATCGACATGAACAGCACGAGCCGGCGCAGTCCGCGCGCCGCGAGCAGTTCGAGAAAGAGCGGCTTGATTTGCGCCGAGGTCTCATGACCGAACGACAGGCCGCGACGCGCGTCGGCGAGCAGCGCCTCGACCTGCCGCCATTCCGGAAAACTCTCGAGACAGTTCGATACGAACTCCTGGCCGAACTGCACGACCAGATTGCGCTGCGCGACGCTCTCGCCTTCGGGCACGTCGCTGACCCAGTTGTGCGGCAGGTTCGGCCCCATCAGCACGAGATTGCCGGGCGCGAAGCTGCCGATGTGATCGCCGACGAACATCTTGCCGGTCGTCGCGACGATCAGATGGATCTCGTACTCCGGATGAAAGTGCCAGCGCACCGTGCGATACGGATAGCCATGCGACCACACTTTGAACGACTCGTCGTGACGTACGGCCACGATTTCGAGATCAGGTTGCACTGTCTGCCTCCATGGAGCGGCCCGGGTGAGGCGCCGCCGATCTTGATCTTGTAAAGCGAAAAGTAACCGCCAAACGCGTTGGCGACCACTTAAAAAGAAACCGCGGACCGATACTTTTTTGCACTGGGGTTAATCCCGACGCGCGCAAGGTCAAATTTGATGCAATGCAATATGCGAGGCCCAGCGCGTTCTCGACCCTTCGGATGCCCGTCGCTGCCGCAGCCCGCATGCCGCGCTGCGCCATCAAAACCCCGTTCCGTTGCCTTGACTTTCGTTTCGCCGGGTACGATCATTCGCTCACATACAGAGCAAATGCTCTGAACGCACAAAAACCCGCGCCACGAGCGCGGTGGACGTTTGCATGGGACCAGAGCAAGCGCTGAAGCGCTAACTCTGGCCGACACCGGAGACACGACATGAACAGCGGGCAAGGCAGCGGCGCGGCCGCACACGTGATCCTGCACATCGGCGCGGGATCGTTTCATCGCGCGCATCAGGCGTGGTATCTGCATCGGCTGAACGAAGCGAGCGCGGCCAGCGAGCCGCACTGGTCGCTGACCGTCGGCAATATTCGCGGCGACATGAACCCGGTGCTCGAAGCGCTCGCCGCGCAGAACGGCGTCTACACGCTCGAAACGGTCACGCCGCAAGGCCAGCGCGCGTACGAGACGATCCGCTCGATCGAGCGCGTATTGCCGTGGAGCGAAAGCCTCGACGGGCTGATCGAAGCGGGCTCCGACCCGGCCTGCAAGATCATCGCGTTCACCGTGACCGAAGGCGGCTACTACCTCGACGAACACGACCGGCTCGACACCGCGAACCCCGATCTCGCCGCCGACCTCGCCGGCGGCCACAAGACGATCTACGGCGCGCTCGCGGCGATTCTCGACGCGCGCGTGAAACGCGGCGCGGGACCCGTCACGCTGCAGACCTGCGACAACCTGCGCAGCAACGGCGAGCGCTTTCATGCGGGCATGAGCGAGTTTCTCGAACGACGCGGTGCGAACGAACTCGCGCAATGGTTCGATGACAACACCTCGTGCCCGTGCTCGATGGTCGATCGCATCACGCCGCGTCCGACGCCCGACGTGCGCGAGCGCGTGAAGGCCGCGACCGGCGTCGACGACGCGAGTCCGGTGATGGGCGAAGCGTTCATCCAGTGGGTGATCGAAGACCGCTTCATCGCGGGACGGCCGGCCTGGGAGAAGGTCGGCGCGGAACTCGTCGATTCGGTGCTGCCGTACGAGGAAGCGAAGATCCGCATTCTCAACGCGACGCATAGCTGCATCGCGTGGGCGGGCACGCTGGTCGGCCTGAACTACATCCATGAGGGCACACTCGACGCCGAAATCCGCCAGTTCGCGTACGACTACGTGACCGAGGACGTGATCCCGTCTCTGACACCGAGCCCGCTCGATCTCGAACGCTATCGCGACGTCGTGCTCGAGCGCTTCAGCAATCCGCATATTCTCGACACGAACCAGCGCGTCGCGGCCGATGGCTTCTCGAAGCTGCCCGGCTTCATCGCGCCGACACTCGCCGAATGCTTCGAGCGTGGCGTTACGCCGGCGGCGACCGCGATGCTGCCCGCGTTGTTCTTCCGCTTTCTGGAGCGCTGGCACACAGGCAAGCTGCCCTATGCGTATCAGGACGGCGTGATGGACGAGGGCGTCGCGCACGGCTTTTTCACGGCGCCCGACCCGCTGCGCGCATTCGCGGCCGACCGGCTGCTGTGGGGCGGCATGGCGCAGACGCCCGAACTCGAAGCGGCGCTCGCGGGCGCGCTCGCGCGTGTCGACGCATGGCTCGCGAAACGCGGCGCGGCTTGACGAGCCAGGCTTAATGCGCATGACAGCGCGCGCGATGTGCGGATAAAGTAGCGCATCTCCAACGACGAAGGTTTCGCTCCCATGTACCTAGGCATCGACCTCGGCACGTCCGAAGTGAAAGTTCTGCTGCTCGCCTCCGATGGCCGCGTGATCGGCACCGCAGGCTCGCCGTTCACCGTTTCGCGTCCGCACCAGCGCTGGGCCGAGCAGAATCCCGAAGACTGGTGGGCGGGCACGCGCAGCGCGCTCGCCGCGTTGCGCGCGCGTCATCCCGACGAGTTCGCGCAGATTCGCGGCATCGGCCTTTCAGGGCAGATGCACGGCGCGGTGCTGCTCGATGCGGAGAATCGCGTGCTGCGGCCCGCGATCCTGTGGAACGACATGCGCAGCGACAAGGAATGCGCGGAGCTGACCGAGCGCGCGCCGGATCTGCACAGCGTCGCCGGCAATCTGGCGATGCCCGGTTTCACCGCGCCGAAGCTGCTGTGGGTCGCGCGTCACGAACCGGAGATCTTCGCGAAAACCGCCTGCGTGCTGCTGCCGAAAGACTATCTGCGCCTGCAACTGACGGGCGGCAAGGTGTCCGATCCGTCGGACGCGGCCGGTACGCTGTGGCTCGACGTCGCGAAACGCGATTGGTCGGACTCGTTGCTCGCTGCATGCAACATGACGCGCGCGCAGATGCCGGCGCTGCGCGAAGGCAGCGCGCCGGCCGGCACGCTGCTGCCGGAACTCGCGCGCGAATTCGGCCTGCGCGACGACGTGATCGTCGCGGCCGGCGGCGGCGACAATGCGACTAGCGCGATCGGCATCGGCGCGACGCAACCGGGCGACGGCTTCGTATCGCTGGGTACGTCGGGCGTGCTGTGCGTGGTCGGCGACAGCTTCCGGCCGAACCCGGCCTCCGCCGTGCACGCGTTCTGTCATGCGATCCCGGATCGCTGGCATCAGATGAGCGTGGTGCTGTCGGCGGCGAGTTGTTTGCGCTGGGTCTGCAAGCTCACGTCGACCGACGAGCCGACGCTGCTCGCCGAAATCGAGGCGCTGCCCGCCGAGGCCTTGACCACCGCGCCACTCTTTTTGCCGTATCTGTCGGGCGAGCGCACGCCGCATAACGACCCCTACGCGCAAGGCGTGTTCTTCGGCATGACTCACGCCACCGACCGCGCGCTGCTGGGCTACGCGGTGCTCGAAGGCGTGACGCTCGCGCTGACCGACGGCCTCGACGCGCTGCGCGCGGCCGGCACCGAAGCGAAGGTGCTGTCGCTGCTCGGTGGCGGCGCACGCAGCGATTACTGGGCCCAGTTGCTCGCCGATGCGCTCGACACCGTCACCGTCAAGCATGGCGGCGGCGAAACCGGCGCGGCGCTGGGCGCGGCGCGTCTCGGCTGGCTCGCGGCAGGTGGCGAGCCGGCCACCGTGCTGACCAAGCCGCCCGTCGAAAAGGAGTTCACGCCGAATCCGCGTCGCCACGCGGAATTGCGCACGCGCCTCGAAGCGTATCGCGCGCTGTATCGCCACGTACGGCCGCTGTTCGATCCCGCGCGGGCACCGCTCGCCTGAGCGTCATCCGCGGCCGGCCTGCGCGACAGACGCGCCGCCGGCCGCTATCATCGGCACACTTCAAGCGAAATCTCATCGTGCCCAGGTCCACAGAAAAACTCGATCTCGCCACGCGCGCCGCGTGGCTTTACTACGTCGCGGGCAACACCCAGAACGAAATCGCCGAGAAGCTGCAGGTGTCGCGGCCAGTCGCGCAGCGGCTCGTCGCATTCGCCGTCGAAAAGAACCTGATCCGCGTGCGGGTCGATCACAAGCTCGCCGATTGTCTGTCGCTCGCCGATCAGCTGTCGAAGCGCTACGGCCTCAGCATGTGCGAGGTCGTGCCGATCGACGGCGATACACCCGAGGAACTCGACCGCAAGCTCGCGGTGGCCGGCGCGCAGGTGATGGAGCGTTATCTGACCGCGGAAAAGCCGATGGTCGTCGCGGTCAGCAGCGGGCGCACGCTGAAAGCCGCGGTCGATCAGATCGCGCAGCTGGACCGTCCGCAGCACCGGTTGGTATCGATGGTCGGCGCGATCGCGCAGGACGGCTCCTCGAACCGCTACGACGTCGCGCTGCACATTTCTGAAAAGACCGGTGGCAAGCATTTCCTGCTGCCCGCGCCGCTGCTCGCCGACAGCGAGGCCGAGCGCGCGCAGTGGTGCAATCACCGTCTTTATCGGATCGTCGAGTCACTGTCCGCGCAGGCCGACGTCGCGTTCGTCGGCATCGGCAACATCGGCATGACCTGTCCGTTGCACGAGGACGGCTTTATCACGGAAGGCGAGGTGAAGGAGTTGATGCACAACGGCGCGGTCGCGGAAATGCTGGGCCTGCCGATCGATGCGGCCGGCGCGCACGTCGAATCGCCGACCGGCCGGCGCGTGACGAGCATCGCGCTCGACGCGCCGCCACGCCGGCCGACCATCGGGTTTGCGGGCGGACAGCGCAAGCGTGAGGCGCTGATCGCGGTGCTCAAGGGTGGGTGGTTGTCCGGGCTCGTGACTGATGAGTTGTGTGCGCGGGCGGCGTTGGAGGCTTGAGGGGGATGAGTGGTGGTCGCGCATATCGCATCAACCCTCGAAAGCACCTCTAGCGTTTGCCGATCACAAAAAGGCACCACCCGGGCTGCGCAACAAGGGCCCGAAAAGGCAATTACCCAAGAAGACACAAAGGAGAAAAAAGCAATTTCTTCATCGTTTTAATCAGCTGCTAACGCCGCAACATGAAATCGAGGCTCGCTCCCCGCGTAGTACCGAAAGAGCATGACACATGTTCTGCGAGAAAAAGTATAGTTGTCATCGCGCGCCACGTGATTCATTCGTGCTGCACCTTGTCGAAATATGTTTCATCCTCGGGTGCGAGATTTTAACGACATTCGCATAAGCGATATTCAGCCGTTTGTTTTGCGTCGCAATCTCCGCCGCAAGAAAGCACTCCAACTGGTTAGTTGGTGCTCGTTACGTATTTTTCTCCGTCAAAAAAGTAACGCTTACGAACACTCTCCTCGGCAGTTCCGAAATCAATGTAAATGCCGACAAAGCCTCCGCGTGATTTCCCGGCAATCGCCACACTATAGCCACCAGTCGAAAGCATGAGTGACGGATTGCCTGTTGACGTTTTTTTCACTAGCCATATGGGACCCAGTGCCGCCCCCCATCCACAAGCCTGACTAGTCGTGACAAACCACGTAGATACCGAACTATCCGATGACAGTGGAATTTTTTTCCCTTGCATTTTGCAATTCAGCGACCCATAAGGTCTGAAGGAGATGTCTGATTCGATGGCTGAGCGAATTACTTCAGGGACCGGCCCAAGGTCTTGACTCTCCACGGATGCAAGAGGTTCGGAAGCGGATGCAAAACAGTTTGCACAGACCATCGCAAGAATTATCAGCATTGCTTTCATTGGCTACCTCGGTCCGCCACGTTAGAGCATATGTTATTCAGGATAAGATCAAATACTGGCATAACATGGGCCTCCGAAATGTCCTTTCCACCATAAGCCAGACTGGGGCCATCATGGTGATACGCGTAGGTCATCACAAAAACATTTCTCACAATGGCCCCGGCGGCAATCGCAAGTCGCTTATTTTCCAAATAATGCCTCACCATCGCATCAGCACCTTGTTCTGCATCGAAACGCTGACTGTTTGTATCGATTCCATAGGCACTTGCTGTTCGGTCAACAAATTGACCCAATCCTGAAGCGGAAGTCGTTCCTGCGGCAGCATCTGGATTGAAGCCAGATTCGTGACGAGTCATTGCCAAAACCATCGCAATATCGTCCCTGCTCAAGCGATACTGACGACCTTTTTGAACCAAAAGATTTATGACCTTAATTTGAGATATTTTTGATGCATCTCCGCCCCTTCGGCTATTACCGGCAATTCGACCCGGCGAGATATCAATTGGGAGTCGATAGTGACTCCAACTCACGATTTGATTATCTTTATATGCCGGCGCCGGGTGAGGCACCCAAATCGCATCATAGTTGATACAACCACATGATTGCGTATTGATAAAATTCCCCACCAGCCCAATCGGATTGATGTGATACACATCCGATCCGGGGAAGTCGGGGAGGCTGGCGGCCACCTCGTCCCACCACACCAGCTTCGCGATGCGCTTCTTCTCCTCTTCATGCTCAGGCCTGTGTCCGGTGCGCTCTTCGATGGCACTGACAAGCGCCTGCCACTTCGCCGGATTGGCCCATTCACTTTCGTGTTTCGCGATGAGGCGCGATGCGCGAAACGCGGCCCACGGAAATCCGGAACGCTGAGGGCTTTGTCCCGCGCTGCAAAGCTCGTCCGCCGCGTAAAGACCGTCACCGCCCGGATACAGGGCGCGATAGATTGCGGCCATCAGTGGGCTTAGCTTGCCAAGTGAACCCGGACCGGATGCCTCAGTGCGAAGCGCATAGTCCACATAGTCGCCCGTGGTTGCAAAAATGGTATGCGTCGGATCGTGGTCCTCGTCGTAACACTCGAAGTCGATCCAGCTTTGCGAAAACTCCCGCGTCACGCGACCGCCCTCGAAGCTCTGCTCACGTACCCATCCGCGAATGGTGTTGACTCGCACATCCGCGCTGTCCACCTTCCACCAGCGCCGTTTCGTCCCGTCGCTGCCAGGGTCTTGTTCCATGAACACGTGACCGTCATCCTGCGGCAGCGCGGCAAATCGATAAGCCTGGACCACATCGGTCTGTTTCGGGTCCTTGCCGGATCGCCCATTGGCATGGTCATGGTAGAGGGTCGTTCCACGCGCCACGCGCAGAATGGTGGGCTCCGGTGACAGGCCCAGCTCGCTCCACCGGTCCTCGTGCGCACAGTTGGCCCGAACCCAGTCGCGTCCGGACTTGATGAACTGCCTGATGCCCCCGTCGCAGAACACCTCGATGTGCGCCAGCCGCGTTCCGCTCGTACATGCGTTCAGCGAGTCATAGCGGCCAGGGTGGCCGATCAGGTCACCGGCCTTGACGGGAAATCCACCGGCTGTCCCCTGCGGATCGCCCGCGCTGCACGTCCGGTTGGTCGTGACAATCACCCGGTCGAACATCGAATCCGGAATCCGCTCTTTCGCGACCGGCCCGCCATTCTGCGCGCCCAGGCAAATCCATCCGTCCACCGCCGCGGAAGCTGCGACGTAGCCGCCCGCCTCGGGCGCATACAGCGTTGCTCCGTTCAGGTCCGTTAGCTGACCCCACGTTGCACCATGCACCGTGTCAGTCTTGCCGATGCTGACACTTGCCCCCTGCGGCACGATGCCAACGATGGAGCCATTCGGCGTCCTGCGCACAGGCAGACCCACCTGCGACGGATCCGCAACCTGCCCACTGCGACCCGGCCGCGGCCTGTCCTGCGCAAACTGCGTCACCTGCCACTGCCGCGACCAGTACGCCGGTTTCTGCCGCTTCGGGAAGTTGTCATAGTCAGCGCTGGACATCAGGTGCATGTACAGGCTGTAGAACGTCAGCTTCGTACCGCGCGGAAACTCCATCTCGTGCCGCACCAGGGCAAAGCCCGTGCTGTACGGAGCCTGAAGCGGCACGTTACTGCCGTCCACGCTTGCTTCGCTGACCGGATAGTCCTGGTTGGCGCGATACGCGATCAGCACACCGTCCGCGATGCCGCGTAGTCCCGCGTCGAGGTCGAGCGCCTGCCCCGCGCCCGCCTCCGTGATGTGGATGCCACCGTGCCACATGCCCTTGCGGCTGACGAGATACGCGCCGGACGGCTCGTTGGTGGCAAGAAGGCGGTAAATGTCATGCTCGTCGGTGAAACGGGTGGATGCACTGGCATTGCCTTGCGCCTTGCGCAGAAAGGGAAAGGCAAAGGCCAGTTGCTTGAGAGCCGGTGGTTTTGAGGTGTGCGGGTTGTGTGGTGCCGAGTTGCTCGTCATTGGCTCGGTGCACTCCTGAAAGGATTAGGGTACACCACACTATGACGGCCGGCTGACAGCGTCGAATAGCCAAACTCTGAAATTGTTCGAACAATTGTCAAGCCGAGAAGTTCGCTTGAGGTTCGCCAAGATCGCGAAGCTGGTCCTAAAACGGACCGCTATGGGTCATGAATGATTCGGAGAAGAAGGCGCTGTCCGGCGGCCAATACCGGGCCGCGGCAGCGCTGCTATCGCTGATCGACAGTCAGACTGCGCGGCGGCACAACATCGGTTAATTCCAAGGTGACAAAACAAGGGTACGCGAGCGTGTATGGAAAAGCGCAGCTCACGCCTATAGCGCACGCCGACCATCGCAATCGCGTAAAGCGGCGCCCATGCGCCGCTTTACCATTCATCAAGCCGCCAGCACCTCAACGATCTTGCGCTGGAACGCCTTCCCGTCGCTGTCGAACAGATGACAATGCTCCGGCGTCGCGCCGAGCTTTTGCGTATTGCCTTTCGCATGACGTTCGAGCGGCGGAATCCGCGCGATCAATCCGTCCGGCGCGACGCTCGACTCCGCGTACAGATATGCGGCATCGCCGAGCGATTCGACCGTCATCGTGCGTGCCTCGATACCGTCCTCGGTCGTGCTGACGTGCAGGTGCTCGGGGCGAATGCCGACCGTCACCTTGTCGCCCTGCTTCGCCGCTCCGGGCTCGACCGACACACGCTGCGTCTCGCCCGTCTCGTAACGCACCGTGACGCCATCGCGCGACACCGACTGCACGACGCCTTCCATGAAGTTCATCTTCGGCGAACCGATGAAGCCTGCGACGAAACGGTTCGCGGGCGCGTGATACAGCATCGTCGGGCTGCCGACCTGCTCCAGATTGCCCGCCGATAGCACCACGATCTTGTCGGCCAAAGTCATCGCCTCGACCTGATCGTGCGTCACGTAGATCATCGTCGTCTTCAGCTCGTCGTGCAGGCGCGCGAACTCGAGGCGCATCTTCACGCGCAGCGCGGCGTCGAGATTCGATAGCGGCTCGTCGAACAGAAACACCTTCGGCTTGCGCGTGATCGCGCGGCCGATCGCGACGCGCTGCCGCTGCCCGCCCGACAACTGCTTGGGCTTGCGATCGAGCAGATGGTCGATATGCAGAATCTTCGCCGCGTTGCGCACGGCCGCGTCGATCTCCGGCTTCTTCGCGCCGGCGAGCTTCAGGCCGAACGCCATGTTGTCGTAAAGGGTCATGTGCGGATAAAGCGCGTACGACTGGAACACCATCGCGATGCCGCGCTTGGCCGGCGGCACGTCGTTCATGCGCACCGCGTCGATGTTCAGATCGCCGCCCGTGATGTCCTCGAGGCCCGCGATCATCCGCATCAGGGTCGATTTGCCGCAACCGCTCGGCCCGACGAACACGACGAACTCGCCATCGGCGATGTCGAGATTGATGTCGCGCATCACTTCGTTGTCGTCGTAGGCCTTTCTGATGTTGCGCAAGGTTACGCTTGCCATGATGTGTCTCCGTGTAATGCCGTTCGATGCTGCTCGTTACTTCGTGCTGCTACCTGATGTCGTGTCGTGTCGCGTTCGTTCGCGCGCTCATGGCGCCGCGGCCGCCGCGGACAGTGTCCATTGCGCGACGAGGTCGGGCAACTGCCGCATATCGTCGAACACATGACGCGCGCCCGCCGCATGCAGACGGTCGATCTGCGCATCGCTCGCATGACCGCCGCCGATAAACCCCAGCACCGCCATGCCCGCCGTGGCCGCCGCCGTGACGCCCGTCACGCTGTCCTCGACGACGAGGCACGCGGCAGGCGCGAGCCCGAAGCCTTGCGCCGCCGCCAGATACACGTCCGGCGCGGGCTTCGGATTCGGCACCGCGTCGGCGCAGAACAGCCGCTCGCCGAAGAACCGCTTCAGGCCCGTGCGCGCCAGCACCGTCTCGACGTACGGCCGGAAGCTATTGCTCGCGCAGCCTTTGACGAGGGGCACCTGGGTCAGCGCCATCTCGATGCCGTCGACCGCGGGCGCATCGATCGCCGCCGCTTCGACCGCGCGGCGGATCGCATCGATATCGTCGGCGCCGAGCTGCTGGCCGAGCTGCGTCGCGGTGTCTTGCAACACGCGCTCGATGCGCAGCCCGAGCAGCGGCAGCACGACCGGCTCGACGTCGACGCCGGGCCAGCGCGCCTCGAGCTCATGCACCAGCATGCGCGCAGCCACCGCTTCGCTGTCGATCAGCACGCCGTCGCAATCGCAGATCAACGCATATCGCGCGATGCCTGGACCCGCCGTCGGGTCCGCCATCACTTGACCGCCCCGAACGTGAGGCCGCGCACCAGCTGCTTCTGCGACAGCCAGCCGACGATCAGGATCGGTGCGACCGCCAGCAACGATGCGGCCGACAACTTCGCCCAGAACAATCCTTCAGGACTCGAATACGATGCGATGAACACGGTCAATGGCGCGGCGTTCGAGCTCGACAGGTTGATGCTCCAGAACGCCTCGTTCCACGCGAGAATCACGAGCAGCAGCGCGGTCGACGCGAGTCCGGGCAGCGCCATCGGCATCAGCAGATAGACGATCTCCTGCCATGTCGCCGCGCCGTCGATGCGCCCGGCTTCGAGAATGTCGCGCGGAATTTCGGCGAAGTACGTGAACGCCATCCAGACCGCGATCGGCAGATTGATCAGCGTGTAGACGATGATCAGACCCGACACCGTATCGAGCAGGCCGCTGTTTTTCCACAGCAGATAGATCGGCACCAGCACGCCGACCGACGGCATCATCTTCGTCGACAGCATCCACAGCAGCACCTTCTGCGTGCGGTGCGTCGGGAAGAACGCCATCGCGTACGCACAAGGCACCGCGAGGATCAGGCACAGCAGCGTGACGCCGACCGAGATCAGCACCGAGTTCCACGCGAACGCGAAGTAGTTGCTGCGCGCGAACACTTCGCGGAAGCTGTCGAGCGTCGGCATGAAAAACAGCGACGACGCGTAGGCCTGCTGCTCGGTCTTGAACGCGGTGATCGTCATCCAGAAGATCGGGAAGAACAGCAGCAGCGCGACGAGCCACGCGATCACGCCGGGAATACCGCGGCGAATCGTGTCGAACGGCGATTTGGTCGGCACCGCGACGGGCTGCGTCGTCGATGCCGCAGTGGAGGCAACGTGGCTCATTTTTCGTACTCCCCTTTCAGGTTCTTCGCGAGCATCCGCACGAGGAAGAACGACACGATGTTGGCCAGCACGACCGCAAGAATACCGCCCGCCGATGCGAGACCGACGTCGAACTGTTGCAGGCCGAGCGAGAAGATCAGGTACGACAGCGTGGTGGTCGCATTGCCCGGACCGCCGCCCGTGGTCGTGTAGATCTCGGCGAAGATCGACAGCAGGAAAATCGTCTCCATCATCACGACGACCGCTATCGCGCGTCTCAGATGCGGCAGTGTGATGTAGAAGAACATCGAGAACGGACCCGCGCCGTCGATCTTCGCGGCTTCCTTCTGCTCCTGGTCGAGCGACTGGATCGCCGTGAACAGGATCAGGAACGCGAACGGCAGCCACTGCCATGCGACGATCATGATCACCGCGGTCAGCGGATAGTCGGCGAACCAGTCGATCGGCTGCATGCCGAGCGCACGCATGCCCTGCGCGACGAGGCCATACACCGGGTGCAGGATCATGTTCTTCCAGATCAGCGCGCTGACGGTGGGCATCACGAAGAACGGTCCGATCGCGAGCAGGCGCGCGATGCCCTGCCCGTAGAATTTGCGATCGAACAGGATCGCCATCAGCACCCCGCCGACCACGGTGATCACGAGCACCCACACGATCAGCTCGATCGTGTGCGCAATCGACGGACCGAACGACGGATCGGTGGCGAGATAGCGGTAGTTGTCGAAACCGGCGAAACCGCGCAGATCGGGATTCAGCAGGTTGTAGTGCGAGAACGAGAACCAGATCGTCATCGCGAGCGGAATGACCATCCACAGCACGAGAACGCTGACCGACGGCGCCACGAGCCAGCGGGCCGAATTGGCCTTACGCTCCTCACGTTCTTTTTCTGTCTGGGGATGGGCGTGCATCAAAGGTAGGCGCAAAGGACGCATGATGGACCACCTGTTCGGTAATGCGCGGAGCGTTCGCCCGAGCCGCGTGCGTGCGACGCGGCGTGCCGTGCTGAATGGCACACGGCGCGCGCCGCATCGCTTACGGCGCAGACCAACGGCCGCCCTGCTTCATGAGCCGCATCGGTCGATGCGGCGGGCCTGCCGGGTTACAGCAGCGCAGTTACTTCTGCGCAGTTATTTCTGATAACCCGCCTGCTTGACCGCGCGGTCCGCGGCCGCGTTGCCGGCGGCGAGCGCCTGATCGACCGTCATCTGACCTGCGATCGCGCCGGAGATGCTCTGCCCGACCACCGTGCCGAACGACTGGAACTCAGGAATTCCGACGAACTGCACACCGGTGTACGGGACCGGCTTCGAGGTCGGATGATCCGGGTCGGCGGTCTGGATCGCCTTCAGCACGAAGTCGCCGAACGGCGCGGCCTGCTTGTACTCGGGGCGCGCATAGGTGGACTGGCGCGTGCCCGGGGGCACCGAGGCCCAGCCTTCGTCCTTCGCGACCATTTCAATGTACTCCTTCGAGGTCGCCCACTCGATGAACTTCTTCGCCGAATCGGCCTGCTTCGACGACTTCGGAATCGCCAGCGCCCACGCCCACAGCCAGTGCGAGCCCTTCGGCGTGACCGCGACCGGCGCCGCGGCGAAGCCGACCTTGTCGGCGATCTGCGACTGCTGCTTGTTGTACAGCATGCCGGCCGCGACCGTCGCGTCGATCCACATTGCGCACTTGCCGGACGACATCAGCGTCAGGTTTTCGTTGAAGCCGTTCGAGCTCGCTCCCGGAGGGCCGTCCTTCTTCAGCAGATCGACGTAGAACGTCATCGCCTTCTTCCATTCCGGCGAGGTCAACTGCGCGTTCCACTTCTCGTCGAACCAGCGGCCGCCGAACGTGTTCACGACCGTCGTGCCGTACGCCATGTTCTCGCCCCAGCCCGCCTTGCCGCGCAGGCAGATGCCGTATTGCTCCTTGGACTTGTCGGTGAGCTTGTCGGCGAATTGCGCGATCTGGTCATAGGTCGGCTGGTCGGGCATCTTCAGGCCGGCCTTGTCGAACAGATCCTTGCGGTAATAGGTCATCGAGCTTTCGACATAGAACGGCAACGCGTACAGTTGGCCGTTCGCGGACAGGCCGTCGCGGGCCGTCTTCACGACGTCGTTCAGGTCGTAGTTCGCGGGCAGGTTCGTGATCGGCGCGAGCCAGCCGCGCTTGCCCCATTGCGGCGTTTCGTACGCGCCGATCGTCATCACGTCGAACTGGCCGCTGCCGGTGGTGATGTCGGTCGTCGCGCGCTGACGCAGCACGTTTTCTTCGAGGATCACCCAGTTCAGCTTGATGTCCGGATTCGCTTTTTCGAACGCCGGCGACAGCTTCTTCAGCTCGATCATGTCCGGATTGTTCAGTGTCGCGATCGTCACCGTCGCCGCCGACGCGCTCAGCGCGAAGCAGGTAGCCGCGCCGGCACCGGCCGCCTTCAGCGCGAATTTGAAAGCTGGTTTCATGGTTGTCTCCTTTCTCATACGTTATGTGATGCTGCGTTCGTTTGACGGAATGACGCGCCGCTCGGAGCAGCCAACGTGCCCGCTTACTGCTCTTCGTTCAGCTCATCCAGTTGCCGCCGTCGACGTTCAGCGTCTGCGCGGTGATGTAGTCGGCATCGGCAGACGCGAGGAACAGCGCGGCGCCGGTCAGGTCGTCGGGCACGCCCATGCGGCCGAGCGGCACGGCCTCGCCGACGAGGCGCTTCTTCTCGCCGAGCGGCCGGTTCTCGTAGCGTGCGAACAGCGCGTCGACCTCGTTCCACATCGGCGTGTCGACGACGCCCGGCGCGATGCCGTTTACATTGATCTTATGCGGAGCGAGCGCGAGCGCCGCGGACTGCGTATAGCTCAACACCGCCGCCTTGGTCGCGCAGTAGTGCGACACGAGCGCCTCGCCGCGCCGGCCGGCCTGCGACGACATGTTGATGATCTTGCCGCCATGGCCCTGCTCGACCATCTGCCGCGCGACCGCCTGCATCAGGAAGAACATGCCCTTCACGTTGACCGCGAACAGGCGGTCGAACACGTCCCAGGATTCGTCGAGGAGCGGGCGCATGTCGAACAGCGCCGCGTTGTTGAACAGGATGTCGATCTGGCCGAAGCAGCCGAGCGTGCTCGCGACGATGCGCTCGATGTCCTCGCGGCGCCGCACGTCGGCGCTGACGCTCAACACGCGTTCGCCATAGGTGCCGCGTAGCGCGCCGCCGATGCTGTCCGTCGGCTTCACGTCGACCAGCACGCAGCGCGCGCCTTCGTCGAGATAGCGCAAGGCTACCGCTTCACCGATACCGCTGGCCGCGCCCGTCAGAATGGCGACCTTGTCCTGCAATCGTGCCACTGCCTGTCTCCGGTTCGTTTTTGCATTTTGGCGCGTAGTGAGCGAACGCTCATCGCGCGATCAATTGCTCGGCTGGTGATCGAATGATCGGATACGAGCCGGGTCATGTCAAGGCACGCGGACGAATTTCGATGGTGCAGCGCGGCAGGCTTCACACCACGCGAAGATTCGCGCTGCTGACAAAAAATCGCGATACGTTATATCATTTCGACCTCGCCGCCCGCCCGGGGGCCGCCACGCCAGGAGATTCACACCGATGACTACGTCGCTCGCCGAACAGCACGCCATGCGGCTCGCGCATGCGGACGCGCACGCCGCGGCGCAGGGGCTCGCGCTGACGCCGCTGCGTCGCCAGGTGTACGCGGCGATCGTCGCGAGCGAGCGGCCGGTCGGCGCATACGAGTTGCTCGACGCGCTCGCGCCCGAGCGCGGTCGCATGCCGCCGACCACCGTCTATCGCGCGCTCGACTTCCTCGTCGCGCATGGCTTCGTGCATCGGATCGAATCGAAGAACGCGTTCGTCGCCTGCTGCGAAATCGGCGTGCCGCATCGCAGCCAGTTCCTGATGTGCGACGGCTGCGGCGCGACCGTCGAAATTCCCGGCGACGAACTCGCCGATCGCCTGTCGCACAGCGCGCCCGCGCATGGCTTCGAGGTGCATCGCCAGGTGATCGAGTTGAGCGGCCTTTGCGGGCCATGTGCGCGAGCGGCGAAGCCTGGCGGCGGAGCAGCAGGCGTTTCGTCGTGATCAGGCGCGCGGCGCCGCGCTGTATCTGGCCTTGCCACCCCGAGTAGCTCATTCAAACTCTCAAGCAGCAGGAAACAACGATGAAAACGATCCGCTTGATGTTGTCCAGCGCGCAGCGCGCGCTGAAGGGTTCGATGTCTGTACGCACCCATCTGCGCGCATGTCTGCTCACGCTCACGCTCGCGCTCGCGGCGCTCGGCTTCGGCCAGGGCGCGTTCGCCGCCGACGCGAAGATTCCTGTCGTCGCCGCGGAGAATTTCTATGGCGACGTGGTGCGGCAACTCGGCGGCGATCGTGTCGACGTGACCAGCATCCTCAACAACCCGGACCAGGACCCGCATCTGTTCGAAGCGAGCCCGGCCACCGCGCGCGCGTTGCAGCACGCGAGCCTCATCGTCTACAGCGGCGCCGACTACGATCCGTGGATGGCGAAGCTGCTGGCCGCGTCGAAAGGCGCGCAGCGCACGGTGATCGTCGCGGCCGATCTGGTGGGCAAAAAAGGCGGCGACAATCCGCACCTGTGGTACGACCCGGCGACGATGCCGAAAGTCGCGCGCGCGGTCAGCGACGCGCTCAGCGCTACTGACCCGGCGCACAAGTCGGCGTACGATGCGAACCTCGCGAAGTTTCTCGATTCGCTGAAGCCGATCGACGCGAAGGTCGCCGAGCTGCACGGCCGCTATGCGGGCCTGCCGGTTACTGCGACCGAGCCGGTGTTCGGCTATATGTCGGACGCGATCGGCCTGAACATGCGCAACCAGCGCTTCCAGCTCGCCGCGATGAACGACACCGAAGCGAGCGCGGCCGATATCGCCGCGTTCGAACGCGATCTGCGCGAGCGGCGCGTGCGCGTGCTGATCTACAACAGCCAGGCCACCGAGGCGCTGACCCGACGCATGCTGAAGCTCGCGCAACAATCGAAGGTACCGACGATGAGCGTCACCGAAACCCTGCCGGCCGGCAAGACCTATCAGACGTGGATGCTGACGCAGCTCGACGCGCTGCAGAAGGCGCTCGCGGCGGGTGATACGAACGGCGCGAACGGTGCGGCCAACGCGAAAGGACAAACTCCATGACTCCGACTGGCCATCGAACGCCAGCAAGTGCGCCAGCAGGCGCACCCACCGCGCGCCGCGACACGCCCGTGCTCGAACTCGACAACGTAACTCTCGATCTGGGCGGCCGCACGATCCTGCGTGACACGAGCTTCGTCGTGAACCAGGGCGAGTTCATCGGTGTGCTCGGGCCGAACGGCGCGGGCAAGACGACGCTGATGCGCGCGGTGCTCGGCCTCGTGCCGGCCGCGGCCGGCGCGATTCGCGTGCTCGGGCAGACGGTCGAGCGCGGCAACGCGTCGATCGGTTATATGCCGCAGACGCGCAGCGCACTCGCCGGCCGCCGTGTGCGCGGCCGCGATTTCGTCGCGATGGCCGCCGATGGTCATCGCTGGGGCTTGCCGCATGCGGATGCGAAAACGCGCGCTGACGTCGATCGGGTGCTCGAGCTCGTCGGCGGCACGAATCTCGCGAAGCGGCCGCTGTCGGAGTTGTCGGGCGGCGAACGGCAGCGGCTCCTGCTCGCGCAATGCCTGCTCGGTAATCCGAAACTGCTGCTGCTCGATGAACCGTTGATCAGTCTCGATCCGCATCACCAGAAGAGCGTCGTCGAACTCGTGCGGCGCGTGCAGCGGGAGCTCGGCATCGCGGTGCTGTTCTCCGCGCATGAACTCAATCCGCTGCTGAACTCGATCGATCGCGTGCTGTATCTCGGCAGCGGCGTCGCGGCGCTCGGCACCGTCGATGAAGTCATCACGCGGCCGGTGTTGTCGCGTCTGTACGGCTCGCCGATCGACGTGATGCGCGTGAACGGCCGCATCTTCGTGATGTCTGGCGGCGTCGAAGTGGAAAAGCACGATCACGAGCACGAACACGACGAGGACGGCGGACATACGCACTCGCACGACCACGGCCACGGTCATTCGCACGGCCACTCACACAGTCACTCGAACCCGCACGACTCACGCGACGGACACAAGCACGATGTTTGAATACGATTTCATGGTGAACGCATTCGCGGCGTCGGGGATCGTCGCGGTGCTGGCCGGCGTGGTCGGCTATTTTCTGGTGATGCGCGGACAGACGTTCGCGGGCCACGCGCTGTCGCATGTCGGCTTCACCGGCGCGACCGGCGCGGTGCTGATCGGCATCTCGCCGATCTGGGGGATGATCGGCTTCACGCTCGCGGCCGGTGTCGGCATGGGCGCGCTCGGCGAACGGCTCGCCGGCCGCGATGTCGCGATCGGCGTGATCCTTTCCTTGTCGCTCGGTTTCGGGCTGCTGTTTCTGCACTTCTTCACCGCCTATGCGACGCAGGTGACGGCGCTGCTGTTCGGCAACGTGCTCGGCGTCAATGCATCGACGCTCGGGGTGCTTGCCGCGCTCGGTGTAGTAAGTCTCGTGGCGCTCGCGGCGATCATGCGGCCGCTGCTGTTCGCGTCGCTGCAACCGGAGCTGGCCGAAGCGAAGGGCGTGTCGCTGCGCCGCGTGTCGGTGCTATTTCTCGCGATCGCCGCGCTGGCCGTTGCCGCCTGCACGCAGATCGTCGGCGTGCTGCTCGTGTTCACGCTGATGGTGGGCCCGGCCGCCGCCGCGCAGAACCTGAGCACGCGGCTGTCCACCGGTCTCGTGCTCTCGGCCGCGTTCGCACTCGCGCAGGCGTGGCTCGGCTTGACGCTCGCGTTCTATACCGATTGGCCGACGAGCTTCTGGATCACCGTGCTATCGGCGGCGGTGTATGGCGGCAGTCTGCTGAAGCGGCATTGAGAGACGCTTTCGTCGATCGCATGAAAAACGGCGGCACGTGATGTGCCGCCGTTTTTTCATTTAGCGCCGCGTTTTACGAGGTTTTTCAGCCGAGCAACACCTTCGCGTGATGCGCGAGATGATCCTCGATGAACGTCGAGATGAAGTAGTAGCCGTGGTCGTAGCCTTCGTGCCGGTGCAACGTCAATGGCTGCCCCGCGGCCTTGCACGCCGCTTCGAACACGTCGGGATTGAGCTGCGTGGGCAGGAACTGATCCGCGAGTCCCTGATCGACGAGAATCCCTGTTGCGAACTTGCGCGTCGCGTGCGCGACCAGTTCGCTCGCGTCGTACTGCTTCCACGCTTCACGGTTCTCGCCGAGATAGCCGCTGAACGCCTTCTCGCCCCACGGACAACGCATCGGCGCGGCGATCGGCGCGAACGCCGACACCGACCGATAAATATCCGGATTGCGCAGCGCGAGCACCAACGCGCCGTGCCCGCCCATCGAGTGACCGAAGATGCCGAGGCGCGCGCCGTCGACCGGCAATTCATTTACGACCGTCTCGCGCAGTTCATCCCGCACGTATGAATACATCCGGTAGTTCGTGGACCACGGCTCCTCGGTCGCGTCCACGTAAAAGCCCGCGCCGACGCCGAAATCCCACGCATCGCTCTCGCCTGGCACACCCGCGCCGCGCGGACTCGTGTCCGGCGCGATCAACGCGATGCCGTGCTGTGCCGCGAAGCGCTGCGCGCCGGCCTTGATCGGAAACGTTTCTTCCGTGCAGGTCAGTCCGGCCAGATAGAACAACGCCGGTACACGTCCCGCGTTCTCATGCAATGCCTGCGGCGGCAGATAGACCGAGAAGCGCATCGGCAGACCGATCGCGCGCGACTCGTGCCGGTAAAAACGCTGCTCGCCGCCATGACAGGCGTGCGACGATAGTAGTTCGAGCATCGTGACATTCCTCGTTTAGTAGAGCACGGCCGAGCGGATCGACTCGCTCTTCTTCCTCAGATCAAAGCCCTCGTTGATGCGCTCGAGCGGCAGACAGTGCGTCATCTAGTTGTCGGTGTGGCAGATGCCCGTCGTCTTCAGTTCGATCAGGACTTCACCGGCGCGCGGGCCTTCGAGATCGACTTCCTCGAGGGTCAACGGGGCGCCGGCTTTCCATGCGATTGCTGCTTTGCTCTTCATCGTCAATGCTCCTCCGAGTCCGTGAGTGCGTGAATGCGTGAATGCGAAATGGGCATCGCATGCCCGGCGACCACGTGGCGCGCGAAAAGCGTAATGGTATTGCATAGTGCGCGAAGGCTGCCCCGCCGATGGCTGCGCTCCGCGCCGCGTTCGACGCCGCCGCTGCTACTGAGCTTCGCGCGACGCCCCGCCACCGAACCACGGCTCGACCCGGCCATACAGATCGACGAAGCGCGCGTAGCGCTCGGCAAGCGCCGCATCGCCATGTGGACCCGCAACGCGCGTCGCGCCCGGCGCGAGCGCGGCGAGATCGCGCGTTAGCCAGTGGCCGCACGCGAGGCCGCCGAGGATCGCCGCGCCGCGCGGCGCTGCGTTCGGGCAATCGACCGCGTGCAGCTCGACGTCGAGCGCATCGGCGAGCAGTTGCCGCCAGCGCGCATCGACGGAGCCGCCGCCCGCGAGCTTGAGCGCCGACACCTGCGCGCCGCTAGCGCGAATCGCGTCGAGCCCCGCGCGCAACGAGAATGCGACGCCCTCGAACGCGGCGCGCATCATCGCCCCACGCGTATGCTCGAGCGATAAACCGAGCCAGCCGCCGCGCGCCTGCGGGTTCAGCCACGGCGTGCGCTCGCCGGTCAGGTACGGCAGGAAAGTCAGCGTCGACGCGGCGTGACCCGTTGCATCGGCGGCTGCGTCAGCCGCATCGCCGAATGCGTCGCGGTAAGCCTCCGCCCACTCATACGACAGCCACCCGCGCACCCGCTCCAACGCAATGCCGACGTTCTGCATCGCCGCCATCCGATACCAGTGATCGCTCGCCGCGCGATAGCGGTGCAAACCCTTCAGCGGCGCCGGTTTGTCGTTCGCGAGCACCACGATCTGTCCGCCGGTGCCGGTCGTCAGCAGCGCGTCGCCGTCCTGCGCGAGTCCGCTGCCGAGCGCCGCGCACGGCGTGTCCGCGGCGCCGGTCGCGAGCACGATACCGGCCCGCAAGCCGAGTGCCTGCGCGGCCTGCGGCGACAGCGCGCCCGACGCCGCATACGATGACGCCAGCGGCGCGAACCACTCGCGCGGAATCTCCAGACGCGCCAGCAGCGCCGTGTCCCACGCGCCGGCGGGATCGGCGAGCGCGGTCGCGCACGCATCGGACGCATCGGTCACGCACGCGCCGCCGAGCGCGACGCGCAGCCAGTCTTTCGGCTGGAGCGCCCAGCGCGTGCGACGCGCGGCTTCCGGTTCATGCAGCACGAGCCAGCGCAGCAACGGACCGGCCATGCCGGGCGCGACCGGATTCGGTTGCGGGTTGGGCCATGCGTCGAGCACGGCGAGCGCGCGCGAGTCGGGCCACAGCATCGCGCGCCGCACCGCCGCGCCGTTTGCATCGAGTAGCACGACGCCGTGCATCTGAGCGGAGAAGCCGATCGCGCGCACGCCATCACGCAGCTCGCGGGGCAGGCCCGCCATCGCATCGACGAGCGCGTTCCACCACGTCTCGACGTCGATTTCGGCCCAACCCGCGTGCGGCGTAACGAGCGCATAAGCGACGCTCGATACCGCCTGCTCGCGTCCATGTTCGTCGACGATTGCCGCTTTCAGGGAGCCGGTGCCGAGGTCGATGCCGAGAAAACTCATGAGCGCAGGGACGTTGAAATGAGGATGAGGAAAGAGCCCGCGAGGCTGGCGACGAGACCGGCAAGTGGAGCAAATAAACCTGGCCGCGGCGACACCGGGAACGCCCGGCGAACGGGTCGAAAAACTCGCGGAAATTAGCCCGTTCGCGGGTTAACCCCGTCGTGCGGCGAGCGTCGTCAAAACAGGACTATGCGGGAAGCGTGATACACGCCATTGATTCTCACACATATCCCCGCCGGCGACGACGCCGCGCCGCGCACGCGACGCACCGCGTCGGCAATCGCCGCCGCATAGGGCTCGCCGCCGCTGCACTGCCGATCCGCGCCACGCGTGGCTTCGATTTGCCTTTCAAAATAGGCCTGTGCATATCGTCGCCGGGAATGCCGGAATAGCCACGTATGGTCTTGTTGCGGCTTTTCGTCCCCGATACCTTGGAGTCATCCCAAAACGAGATGGTGGAGACAGACAATATGCAAGCGAACACGGTTCACCCGTGCGACGAGCGCCTACCGGCCGGCCAGTTGCTTACTCTCGGCATCCAGCACGTGCTGGTCATGTACGCTGGCGCGGTCGCGGTGCCGCTGATCATCGGCGCCGCGCTGAAGCTGCCGAAAGACCAGGTCGCGTTCCTGATCAGCGCCGATCTGTTTTCCTGCGGCATCGCCACGCTGATCCAGACGCTCGGACTGTGGATCTTCGGCATCCGTCTGCCCGTCATCATGGGCTGCACGTTCGCGGCCGTCGGCCCGATGGTCGCGATCGGCACTAATCCTTCGCTAGGCCTCCTCGACATCTTCGGCTCGACGATCGCGGCCGGCGTGATCGGCATTCTGCTCGCGCCCGCGGTCGGCAAGCTATTGCGCTTCTTCCCGCCGGTCGTGATCGGCGTGGTGATTTCGGTGATCGGTTTGTCGCTGATGGAAGTCGGCATCAACTGGGCGGCAGGCGGTGTCGGCAATCCCGAATACGGCAATCCGGTCTACCTCGGCCTGTCGCTGCTCGTGCTGACGCTGATCCTGCTGATTAACAAGTTCGCCAGGGGTTTCGTCGCCAACATCTCCGTGCTGCTCGGCATCGTCGCGGGCTTCGCGATCGCGCTGATGCTCGGCCGCGTCAACCTGGACGGCGTCATGCACGCGCCGTGGGTCGGCTTCGTAATGCCGTTTCACTTCGGTCTGCCGCACTTCGATCCGCTGTCGATCGCGACGATGGTCACCGTGATGTTCGTCACGTTCATCGAATCGACCGGCATGTTCCTCGCGGTCGGCGACATGGTCGATCGTCCGGTCGATCAGAAGACGCTGGTGCGCGGCTTACGCGTCGATGGTCTCGGCACGCTGATCGGCGGCATCTTCAACTCGTTCCCGCATACGTCGTTCTCGCAGAACGTCGGACTGATCGGCGTGACCGGCGTGAAGAGCCGCTTCGTGTGCGCGATGGGCGGCGTGATCCTCGTGCTGCTCGGCCTGTTTCCGAAGATGGCGCAGGTGGTCGCGTCGGTGCCGGCGTTCGTGCTCGGCGGCGCGGGCATCGTGATGTTCGGCATGGTCGCGGCGAACGGCATCAAGGTGCTGTCGCGCGTCGACTTCGTCAGGAATCAGCACAACCTGTTCATCGTCGCGGTCAGCATCGGGCTCGGCCTCGTGCCGGTGGTGTCGCCGCACTTCTTCTCGCAACTGCCGCCGGCGTTGTCGCCGCTGCTGCACAGCGGGATTCTGCTCGCGTCGGTGTCGGCGGTCGTGCTGAACCTGATCTTCAACGGCGTGAAGAGCGAGAAGAAGGCGAAGAGCGAGCGTCGCCGCGCCGGGCACGATCTCGACAGGAGCGCGGGCAGCGAGCCGCAGGGCAACGAGATGCTGCGGGCGGCGGATCTGCACTGAGCCCGTTGATGCATCGCTGATGCTTCACGCGGCACCGAGCGCCGCGCATAAACAGAAACGCCACGGCATGCCGTGGCGTTTCTGTTTTGCTTCAGCGGTTC
>NZ_JBFPKG010000209.1:0-984 GCF_040948665.1 Paraburkholderia sp. BR14320 | reverse complement strand
GCGCTGACCGCCTCCGGCGAAGCGACGAAATGCCCCGGCGTCACGCCGACCGCGCGCCGGAAATGTCGGCCAAGGTGACTCTGATCGAAAAACCCGACCTCGGTCGCGACCTCACACGGCGGGACGCCGTCGCGCAATAGCCGCTTGGCGTGTTGGATCCGCACCAAACACACATAACGATGCGGCGAGATTCCCACTTCTTTGCGGAACAGCGTCGCAAAGCGCGACACACTCAAGCCCGCCGTCGCCGCGAGCGTCGCAAGACTGACGGGCTGCGCGAATGAGCTTTCGATAAAAGCCACGGCCCGCCTGATCGCACGCGACATCACCACGGTCGTGCCGCTGGCGGTGTAGTCGAAGATTCCAGTCATGTCGTATCCCTTCGGGCCACAAAATCATGCGCGCCGCTCCGACGACACCGATTCGGCAAGGCGGATGCCGTCATCGCGAAGCGCGAGTTGGCCATCAGACGCGCAGCGTGACGGACTGCGCGAGCCCACCAGCCGCAGTAGCGCCGTCCGGCGGTCCGTTCTGGTACTGCTGCAGTTCCGCTTCGCTGCGATGGCACACCACCTGCGCGCCGCTCTCGAGCGTGCGCGCGGCCGGCGGCGTGCGGTTGCAGACCCCATCGATGCGCATCGGACAACGCGCGAGAAACGTGCATAGCTGCGGCTCATTGGCCGGCTCGCCGATCGGCGGCAGCGTCTGATGACAGCGCTCGCCCGCTTCTTCGAGCCAGCCGGCGCGAAGTTCCGGCGCGGACGACACCAGCAGATGCGAATACGGGTGGTACGGCGGCGCCGACAACGCGTCGCGGTTACCCGCCTCGACGCGGTGCCCTGCGTACAGCACGACGATGTCGTCGCTGATCGCGCGCACCTTGGCGATGTCGTGCGTGATGAACAGATACGACACGCCGAGCTTTTTCTGCAGATCGCGCAGCAGTTCGAGAATGGCTGCGCCGACCACCGTATCGAGCGCGGA
>NZ_JBFPKG010000208.1:0-986 GCF_040948665.1 Paraburkholderia sp. BR14320 | reverse complement strand
CACAGGTACTGGTCATCTTTGGCGATGTAAATGAAGTCGGCCCGGTCGAACCGACCGTCAGCCTTTGCACCGGAGGTTTGGCTCTTTGGCACCAGCGCCGCAATACCCGCGTCGTCGCACGCCTTGATCTCCGGTGCGCTGAAGTATCCGCGGTCTGCCAGTGCCTTGATTTTCTTCTTGCCCATCGCATCGCGCGCGGCTTTAGCCATCGGGCTCAACTGCGTTCGGTCGCTGCCGACATTCGTGACTTCGTGGGCGACGATGAGATGGTGTCGGGTGTCGACGGCTACCTGGACGTTGTAGCCAACCACGCCCGTACCCTTGGCTTGCGAGATCATCGAGCGTGAGTCGGGGTCGGTCATCGAGATCTGCTTTTCCGGCAGATCGTTCAGAAGCTCTGCCGCGTGATCCAGCTCGCGCATCTGTTCGCGCAGCGTCTCGATCTTCTCCCGTAGCCGCTCAGTCTTCGCTTCTACCTCGGCTGGTTGAGTGCGATCGGCAGTCTCCAGCGCATCCAGATAACGCTGGATGCTTTGTTCGATCTGCTCCTGACGCCGCGCAATCTTGTTGGGCGTGAAGTTGTTGTCGCGGCTGTTGACCGCCTTGAACTTGCTGCTGTCGATGGCCACGGCCGCTTGTGTGAACAGCTTCAGGTCACGGCATATCACGACGAAGCGACGGCATACGTTGCGAATACCATCACCATTGCTGCGCCTGAACTCGGCAATCGTCTTGAAGTCTGGCGCAAGCCGGCCGGTCAGCCACATCAGTTCGACATTGCGCTGGCACTCCCGCTCCAGACGTCGGCTCGACTGCACGCGATTGAGATAGCCGTAGATATAGATCTTGAGCAGCACTGTGGGGTGGTAAGACGGTCGACCAGTGATTGCAGGCGTGGCGCCTTCAAATCCCAGAGAAACCAGTTCGAGTTCTTCAACGAATGCGTCGATGATCCGGACGGGATTGTCTTCTGCAATAAAGTCATC
>NZ_JBFPKG010000207.1:0-1002 GCF_040948665.1 Paraburkholderia sp. BR14320 | reverse complement strand
CGCGAGGGTGTCGGTGGTGAACATCGCGCGGGTGAACATCAGCTCCCAGTGAATCGAGATGGATTTTCCCTTGAACGGGCCGATGTCCAGACCCACCGGGTCGTCGATGAGGGCGAACTGGCCTTCCGGGCGCAGCACGGCGGCGATCTGAGGCACGTAGGCGGCGCTGTTGTTCAACCCCGCAACATGGGTGACGTGCTCGATACCGAGCGCGGCCAGTTGAGCTGCCCAGGGCTGATGGTGATCGAGGACGTAATGTGCGCCATGGGCCAGCACCCACTCGCGGGTTTCCGGCCGCGAGGCCGTGCCGATGACGGTCATACCAGTCAGCTCACGTGCCAGTTGGGTCAGAATCGAGCCGACGCCGCCCGCCGCTCCGATGACGAGCAGCACGTTGTTGTCGGTCGGATCCGCTGCCTGAACACGCAGACGGTCGAACAGCAGTTCCCACGCGGTGATCGCGGTCAGCGGCAACGAAGCGGCTTCTGCGAAATCCAGCGAGGTCGGCATGGGTCCGACGATGCGTTCGTCCACGGCGTGCAGTTCGCTGTTGCAGCCGGGCCGCTTGATGTCCCCCGCGTACCAGACACGGTCGCCTGGCTTGAAGCGGGTGGCCAGCGGACCGGTCGCGCGGACGATTCCCGCCGCGTCCCAGCCGGCGATGCGCGCACCGCCTTCCGGAACATCTCCACCGCGCCGGATCTTGGTATCGACCGGGTTGACCGATACCGCTTTCACCTCCACCAGCAGATCGTGGTCGCGCAGTTCCGGTGTCGGCAGCTCGATATCCTGCAGCGCCTGCGGGTGGCTGATGGGATGGTTCTGATAGAAGCCGATGGCTTTCATACACGTGGTCTCCAAGGGGCAATGAGACCATGTTATCTTTCGTCGATATACGGATAAATACGCGCCAAGCTCAAACAGTTTCGGCATTTCAATGAAAATGATTCGACTCGATGACGTCCAGATCTTCGTGCACACGGTGGACTACGGCAGCTTCTC
>NZ_JBFPKG010000206.1:0-1002 GCF_040948665.1 Paraburkholderia sp. BR14320 | reverse complement strand
AGCGCGAGGGCGTGATTATCGCGAACCTCGTGAATCTGTGGAACAGCTTCGGCAAGGCCGTTTGCGTCAAAAAGCTCTAGTTGCGTCCGCAACCAACTGCGGGCCTACCCTGCTGAACAAAGCCAGTCCAAACCTGCAATCAGTAGCAGGAACTATCTTTTCCCCCTGTGTTGGCGGCAAGGGGCGACAGCCGTCTTGCAGTTCGATCGCCCGACCGGTCTTCCGGTAGCACCTGCCAACGGCGCAGGATGCCGGCGATCTGCCGAGCGTATTCGTCTCGCAGCGCGGGCGTCGCCGAATGATAGGCGCCGACTGCGGCCCACGTATTGCCATATTTGAGCACCTGGCGACGCAACTGCCATGCCGCGATGTACACATTCTTGCAGGGCGACATCAACGCGTCCTTACCGATGCCGTAGCGCGCGAGTGCGGGAAGATGAATTGTATTGATCTGCATCAGGCCATAGTCGATCGAGCCATTTGCATTGACGTGCACTGCATCGGGATGGTTGTGCGACTCCTGCCACGCAATGGCGCGCAGGATGAGCGGATTGACATGCTGGTACGCGGCGGCGTCATCGAAGCAGTTGGCGTGCGCCACAGGCACCGCGGCCAGACCACAAACGAACATGATGCAGCCCGTGCCTATGTGCGAGACTTTCATCGGCAAATCAGGGAAAAAGAAAAGAGCGTCATACGATCTCACGAGGCCTAGAAATCACTCTCATCCACAATATTGAATTTGCTCGCGCAGAGCGTGTCAATTAGCGAAACGTTGTCTGTGTTCGCGAATGCGTGTTATCGAGGGGATTCGCGTTGGTTCTGTCGCAGTAAGAGCGAGAGGCCGACCAAGTCCGACATGCAACTGGTTGCGGGGGTTCTGTTGCAGTAAGGCCCACGTTAAAATTGGGTAGCGAATTTTTGAGCTGTGCGATGAAGAAGACGAAGACACCGCGAACCACACTCGCGCCGGGCCTGGCCAAGGTCCTGAAGCGCCTTCAC
>NZ_JBFPKG010000205.1:0-1039 GCF_040948665.1 Paraburkholderia sp. BR14320 | reverse complement strand
TGAACAAGGAATGGCCGATTTGGGAAGTGTTCGTGCGCAGCAGGCAGGGCCTCGACCACAAGCACTGCGGCAGTCTGCACGCGGCCGACGCGCCGATGGCGCTGCGCATGGCGCGCGACGTCTACACGCGCCGCCAGGAAGGGGTGAGCATCTGGGTGGTGCCGTCCTCGGCGATCACCGCCTCGGCGCCCGACGAGAAAGCGGAGCTGTTCGAACCGGCGGGCGACAAGATCTATCGCCACCCGACGTTCTACACGCTGCCCGACGAAGTCAACCACATGTAAGCGCGCCATGACCACTATGTCCCCGACCTCTATCACGCCCGAACATCTGCAGTACGTGCTGCGCCTCGCCGATACCGCGCTGATTCTCGGTCAGCGCAACACCGAGTGGTGCGGCCACGGCCCGATCCTCGAAGAGGACATCGCGCTGTCGAACATGAGCCTCGACCTGATCGGCCAGGCGCGTCTGCTGTACACACACGCGGCCACGCTCGAGCAGCAGCTCACCGGCCGTCAGCGCAGCGAAGACGACTACGCGTACTTCCGCGCCGAGCGCGAGTTCGCGAACTACACGCTCGCCGAGCTGCCGCACTACGGCCCGCTCGCCGGCACCGCGCAGGCGCAGAAGGACTACGCGGTCACGATCGTGCGCAACTTCCTGTATTCGACGCTGATGAGGCATCTGTGGGGCGCGCTGACGCACTCCGCCGACGAACAGCTCGCCGCGATCGCCGCGAAGTCGATCAAGGAAACGCAGTACCACGTGCATCACGCGGGCGAGTGGCTGATCCGCTTCGGCGACGGCACCGACGAATCGCACCGTCGCGCGCAGGCCGCGCTCGACTACCTGATGCCGTACACGTACGAGTTCTTCAGCGCGGACGCGGTGGAAGACGCGATCGCCGCGGCGGGCATCGGCCCGCGCACCTCGGCGCTGGAAGCCGCATGGCTCGACGACGTGCGCGCCACGCTCGACGCCGCCACGCTGACGCTGCCCGCGGCGCTGCGGCACGTGAGCACCGGCAAGCACGGCGAGC
>NZ_JBFPKG010000204.1:0-1050 GCF_040948665.1 Paraburkholderia sp. BR14320 | reverse complement strand
GTGGCTCGCAGAAGTCGCCAACGTGCGCGTGCACGCCACCACGCGCGAGCGTCCGGCTGCGATGCTGGCACTTGAGCAGGTAGCGCTGCTGCCGTTGCCTGCGCCAGCATCGATGCCGAAGCCTGCGCCTTCGAGGCTGCGCCGGGTGCTGCCGCGAGAGAGCCTTCAGCATCCGCTTGCGGTGTATGACGCCCTGCTGGAGGTCGCCGCATGAATCTCCAGCACGAACGGATTGCCAGCCTTTGCAAACAGCTGAAGCTCGACCGCATCTCCAGTGACTGGGGAGCGCTCGCGCAGCACACGGCAACGACAGATGCCAGTAATGCCGACTTCCTGGAGCAACTGCTAAAGGCGGAACTCGGTGCGCGCGAGGAGCGTAAGCGCCAGACGCTCACGAAGCTCGCATCGCTGCCCGTCATCAAGACGCTGGAGCAATACGACTTCGGCTTCGCCAGCGGTGCGCCACGGGCGCAGATACAGGAGCTGGGAAGTCTGGTGTTCATCGAGCGGGCCGAGAACGTCGTGCTGCTCGGCCCCTCCGGGGTTGGCAAGACGCACATCGCGAGCGCACTGGCCTATCGGGCAACACAGGCAGGTATCAAGACGCGATTCATCACGGCCGCCGACCTGATGATGCAACTGGCGACGGCGCGCCAACAGAATCGTTTGCGGGAGTTCATCAACCGGGCGGTCATCGGGCCGAGGCTGCTCGTCATCGACGAAATCGGTTATCTGCCGTTCGGGCGCGAGGAGGCGAACCTGTTCTTCAATGTCGTCGCCAAACGTTACGAACGCGGCTCCATCGTGCTGACGAGCAACCTGCCGTTCACGCAATGGGCCACGGCGTTTGCTGATGACCAGACGCTCACGGCCGCCATGCTCGACCGGCTCCTGCATCACGCCCATATCGTGCAAATCAGCGGTGAGAGCTATCGACTGAAGGACAAACGAAAAGCAGGACAAACGGGAACGCGGGCAACAGCGAAAGCAGCCGCGTGACACAGGTCCCGGGTGGGTCAGATTTACTTCGGCGAATCGCCGAAAGGCGGG
>NZ_JBFPKG010000203.1:0-1077 GCF_040948665.1 Paraburkholderia sp. BR14320 | reverse complement strand
ACTAGCAACCACTTGATGGCATTATTCAATGCTGGCTTCATGAAGTTGCGCTTTTACACAACCCGGAGCATCTTTGCAATACCCCCATCCGGACAAAGCCGTGAGACGGTAAGCTCCGTCGCGGGATCGGTAAGGGGAAGGAGTTCCCTCGCGAACGCGCGATACCATCTCGAGCACTTCGCCCCTCGGGCCATCACTTCGCCGTGCGCATCTTTCCATGCGGGGCCCTTCATCATCATTGGTGCCTTCACCGGATAACCGCTGAAATCTCCCGGAAACCACAACCAGTTGAGAGAGGAAAAACAATGGCGATGATCGAGACTAATCCGCGAGAAAACGCTCAGTTGACGTTTACTGATCCCTACACACAGTCGGACTGCGAGAGTGTCAATGCCAGTCAGGACCGGATTGCCGCAGACATACTGCGATTGTTGGATGACATAGCTGCAGCATCAGGAGAGGGCTCGGGCGATGACAAAGCTGCAGCATCAGGTGAAGAAAAGATGACCCCGGAACACGCGGCAGGCACGCTTAGTTCTTATATGGGGAATAACGGCTGGGAGAGAATGGAGGCTGGCGGTTTATATTGGCTCGCAGAAAACACCGACGGTAACGTACCGCCAGATGTCTCAAAGGCCGCGAAATTCATGATGCAAAACCCAGACGTATTTCGACAGATCGAAACGCACGAACGAGGAACCATCGATGGCGTAGCCAGTGGTGGGGAGCTCAACTGGGCCGCAATGGGCGGGCTGAGGAGTTAGTAAGCAACCAGCGGATCGAGGGTTTTGCGAGGTTCTGTCGCAGTAAGAGCGAGTAGGCCAAGTCTGATATAGTATGGATTCCTTATCCATCCAGTGCATAGAATTGCTGCGCGCGAGTTTGTCCAGTCGGCAATTTACTCGCTCTTTGCATGAGTATTCCCCTATATTTCGGCGATATCGCCGGTCAGCTTCCTTATTGCGACAGTACCCTCGCCGGCGCGCTCATCCATGAACTGCTTTTCGAGTCGTCGATGAGCTTGACCGGGCTCGACGTGAGTTAGATTTTCGGCTTGTTGGCGTTTTCACCTTCGGG
>NZ_JBFPKG010000202.1:0-1100 GCF_040948665.1 Paraburkholderia sp. BR14320 | reverse complement strand
GACAGATGAAATGTGCGGGCAAAGACCCGTCGTCTGCTTCCCAGCAGTTTTACTCCCTTGTGTCATAAGCAATACTTATCATATCGACATTTCTCGTCCCGACACCCTTACTGCAACAGAACCCGATAACGTGACAATGCCCGCGCGACGCCTCAGCACGAATTAGACGGCGATCAACCGGGTGAACGGAACGGATTGACCACCGTCAGCCGGTCGAAGATGACCTGGCCGTGCTGCATGTCTTCGGTGTAGATAACTTCGCAATCTTCAAGCAACGCGAAGGCGATGATGCACGAATCGTAAAATCTGAATCCGTAGTGCTCGGCGATACGGCGAGCTTCCTTGTGGACTTCGAGCGTCAGTGGAACGATCTCGCAAAACTCTTCTACATCGCCCATGAGGACGTTGATTTCCGGCCACGGCAGCCCCATCTTCCGCTTCATAACGAGGGTGACCTCGTTCATTACCTGCGTGCTGATGACCGGCTTCGGAGTTCGCTGCATCACTAGCGCCTCGGCCCGGTCAGCCCTTGCTGCGTCGCCCGAGAACAGATAGGCAATGACGTTACTATCGACGGCAAATCGCGTTGGTGCCTCAACGGTCATTCAGCGCCTCCCCTTTCGCTGAGCGACTCCCGATCGAACTTGAAGTCGGCAGGCAGCCGTCCCCGGTACTTGCGCAGACGCTCGATCCGCTCAGCGACTGTCGGCTTTTTGCTGACCGAGAACGCCCCGGATTGGTCGGCATAGATTTCAATGTCGTCGCCCTCCTTCAAACACAGTGCATCGACGACAGTCGCGGGCAGCCGAATGGCAAGGCTGTTGCCCCATTTTGCGACCTGCATGATCACCTCTCATGGATATACATTAATAATATTGTATATCTAGCTTCCGCGTCTTTCAAGTCCAAGGATCTTCATGAGTCGCATTTGTCGGACGAAAGCTGACCACAAATACGCTTGGTAGGGCACGGTGGCTTTGTTCAGCAGGGTCCTTGCGCGGCGACCGTGGGTCCGGTAGAAAGAGCCCAGTGATCTATCCGACAGGCGAGCTTTCATGCCTTACCAGGCAAGACTGAAAACGGGTGGGCCGCGCAAGCGG
>NZ_JBFPKG010000201.1:0-1117 GCF_040948665.1 Paraburkholderia sp. BR14320 | reverse complement strand
CTTGCGCGGCCCACCCGTTTTCAGTCTTGCCTTGTAAGGCATGAAAGCTCGCCTGTCGGATAGATCACTGGGCTCTTTCTACCGGACCCACGGTCGCCGCGCAAGGACCCTGCTGAACAAAGCCACCTGCAGGTCATTTTCAACCCGGGAACGGGGAGCAACTGCGCGATCTATGCGTTGGTGCAACACCTCAGGCCGGATTTGAAGGACAGCAATCTCGACAACGAAGTTAACGAGTTGCGCCGCGAGTACGACGTGAAAAATCCGTCCGACAGCAACGACAGAATGCTGCATCTGGATACCGGCGTTGGTGGAGCGGCGAAGACCCTCACGAGGCTTGTCAATGAGCGCTACAACGTAAACATACAGGTCGGGGTAGTCGAAGCGGGCCTAGACGCGCAATACCCCGTGACGAGCAAGGAAACCATTTCCGCTTCTGGCGCGAGTGCCCCGTTCACGCACCATGTCGTTATTTGGGACCAGCAGGGACACTACGAAGCTGTGATAGCCAGGCGTCCACGCATGGAAGAGACGGCGCAAAGTAATCGAACCGATGTTTGACCCCGACATACCAGCTCCATAGGGCACTGTCACGTTGGCGAGGTAGTCACGTAAGATGTCACGATGAAGAAAAGAAAATCGCTTTATCACGGCCACCGGTTCCCGGCGGCAATCGTTAGTCTCGCGGTTCGGTGGTATTTCCGGTTCCAGCTTAGCCTGCGTGACATTGAAGACTGCTGTTCGAGCGCGGTGTCATTGTCAGTTACGAGACGATCCGCCGCTGGTGCGACAAATTCGGCGCGGGCTTCGCACATCGCGTCAAAGCTGCTCGCCGCAAGCCTGGGCGCACATGGCATCTGGGACGAAGTCTTCGTTACGTTGCGCGGTGAGCCTTATCTGCTCTGGCGGGCAGTCGACCAGCACGGCGCCGAACTCGACATCCTGCTGCAGAAACATCGCGACAAGGCCGCAGCAAAGCGCTTCTTCAACGGTTCTGTTGCAGTAAGGGTGTCGGGACGAGAAATGTCGATATGATAAGTATTGCTTATGACACAAGGGAGTAAAACTGCTGGGAAGCAGACGACGGGTCTTTGCCCGCACATTTCATCTGTCCTTT
>NZ_JBFPKG010000200.1:0-1122 GCF_040948665.1 Paraburkholderia sp. BR14320 | reverse complement strand
ACGGTGTCGCGCGAAGTGGATGGCGGCGCGGAAACGCTGTCGCTGACGCTGCCGGCCGTGGTCACGACCGATCTGCGCCTGAACGAGCCGCGCTACGTGACGCTGCCGAACATCATGAAGGCCAAGAAAAAGCCGCTCGAAACGGTGAAGCCCGAAGACCTCGGCGTGGATGTCACGCCGCGTCTGAAGACGCTGAAAGTCGCCGAGCCTCCGAAGCGCTCCGCCGGTGTGAAGGTGCCGGACGTGAAGACGCTGGTCGAGAAGCTGAAGAACGAAGCCAAGGTGCTGTGAGGAGACGCAAGAAATGACGAATCTGGTAATTGCAGAACACGACAATGCGTCGATCAAGGCCGCGACGCTGAATACGATCGCAGCGGCACAGAAGATCGGCGGTGAGATTCACGTGCTGGTCGCGGGGCATAACGCGCAGGCTGCTGCCGATGCCGCAGCGAAGATCGCCGGCGTCAGCAAGGTACTGCTCGCCGACGCGCCGCAACTCGAAGCGGGTCTCGCGGAAAACGTCGAAGCGACGGTGCTGACGCTTGTGCAGGATGCGGCCAGGAACTACACGCACATCCTCGCGCCGGCTACCGCCTACGGCAAGAACGTCGCGCCGCGGATCGCCGCGAAGCTCGACGTCGCGCAGATCAGCGACATCACGGCAGTGGACAGCGCCGACACGTTCGAGCGTCCTATATACGCGGGCAACGCGGTCGCAACGGTTCAATCTCAAGACCCGATCAAGGTGATCACGGTACGCTCGACCGGCTTCGACGCCGTCGTGGCCGAAGGCGGCAGCGCAGCGGTCGAGAAGATCGAAGCCGCAGCCGACGCAGGCATCTCGCAGTTCGTGAGCCGCGAAGTGACGAAGCTCGATCGGCCGGAACTGACGAGCGCGAAGATCATCGTGTCGGGTGGCCGGGGGCTCGGCAATGGCGAGAACTACACGAAGGTGCTCGAGCCGCTGGCCGACAAGCTCGGCGCGGCACTGGGCGCATCGCGCGCAGCCGTCGACGCGGGCTTCGTGCCGAACGACTATCAGGTCGGCCAGACCGGCAAGATCGTCGCGCCGCAACTGTACGTCGCGGTCGGCATCTCGGGTGCGATCCAGCATCTCGCCGG